>CAKZPJ010000189.1 GCA_937138955.1 uncultured Flammeovirgaceae bacterium
CTACTTAGTTCAGTAGAGGATCGTTATAATGAGATATACGAACAGGGCGCGACAATTGCTCAGAATATACTGACCAAAAACGCCCAACATCCTGGTGCTTTGCACTACCTTATTCATTCGTACGATGACCCTACACATGCCTTTAAAGCATTAGACGCCGCCAACAAATACTCTAAAGTTGCCCCCGACGCCAGCCACGCCTTGCACATGCCTTCCCACATCTACGTAGCGCTGGGCATGTGGAACCAAGTGGTGACTTCCAACGAAGCATCTTACGAAGCTAGTGTTGCCAAAATGAAAAAGGAAGATAAGGATAACGACGGACGTAGCTACCACGCCTATCATTGGTTGCAGTACGGCTACCTGCAACAGGGGCGCACTGCCGATGCAGAGGAACTATTGAAAAATATGCAGCAGTATGCCGCTGAAACTCCTTCTAAATACGCCCGTCGCCACTTAGCTTATATGCGAGGAACCTATCTAGTAGAAACTGATAGCTGGGATAGCCCTTGGACTGAATTAGACGTAGACGTATCTGACCTAAATATTTTGGTGAAAGCATTGAACAACTTCACCAATGGTATGACCGCCTATCAACAACAAAATGCTGAGGGTGTACATCGGGCTATTACTACTATTGAAGAAGATATTGAGCAAGAAAAGGTGCGAGTGCAAAACCAAAATATTGCTACTTGTAGTGCCCTTACTCGCGAAGTACCGAGCCAGTTAGACATAGACTACGCTAATGTGATGGCGCTAGAGCTCAAAGCTTTTCACGCACTTTTACAGCAGAACACTAAGGAAGCCGAACGCTACATGCAGGAAGCCATTGCTCTAGACGAAAGTGTTAGCTACTCCTACGGCCCTCCGTTAATTGTAAAACCAACTCGCGAACTGTACGGCGAGTGGCTACTGAATAATGATCGTCCGCAGGAGGCACTGGAACAATTTGAAAAAGGATTAGAGCGCGCACCTAAGCGAGTACGATTACTCCGGAGTAAGCAACAGGCGGCTCAAGCAGTGGGTGACGATACACTGGCTCAGGAGACTAAAGAAATGCTGAACGAGATTAGTCAGGATAGTCCGAAGGTGGCGGTATAATTATTCCAGCACTTCTCGTAGTACCGTGATAGATTTTAGCTCGCCAAAACCATCCACGTGCCGTTGATAGTACTTGATGAGATCATCTAGTAACAACCGACGGGTGGCATTGCTCATTTTTACCGAGCTAGTGTAGGGGCTTTGTAAAAGCAAATCCAGCACCTGCCGGTCATGTTCATCAATAGTGGGCTTACCAATATATTCGTATACTTCATTGAATAGATCATCGGCAGTTTCGGGAGCAAAGCCCAGGTAGCGACTTAGTTTCAGCATCAGTTGTAAATGGAAATTTTCGTAGTGTGCCTCCAGATGATCAAACATTTGCAGGGAGTAACGCAGAAACTCAAATTGATTGGTATTACTTTCCTCTTCTTTTAGGCACTTATTCAACACCTCGGTCACGAACATCGCAATGCTGGATTTACGAAAATCGTAGGGAATACTTTGGTAAGGTTCGGGGCACTTGATTTCGGAAATACGATTCAAGCCCGCGCTACGCTTGTAGTAAACGACGAGTTCAAGCAGTGTGAGTGGTTGAAAGAAAGATATTTTACTTTTACTCTTTTTGTTGCGACCCCGCACCCCATTCACAATATACGATTGCAGTCCGAAGTCTTCAGTATAAATCCGCGTAACAATAGACGTTTCGCGGTACTTAATAAAGTTCAGAACAATCCCCCGGGTTTTGTGTAGCATATCTCTTATTTAATACCTACTGATTAACCGGAAGAGAAGAAGTTAGGTTCGACGTTATTAGGAGTTCAAACTAACAACCAAGCTATCTGCGCTCTACTATTAAATCTCCAGGTGGATGGTCTTACATATTCGCCATCTATCTCAACTTCTATCCAGAAGTTTGGATTGTCAGATTCGCAATCTTCAATAACTCGGAACCCAGAAGAAGGTGTTCGCTTTAACTTATCTGGCAACATTGTTATTCTCGATTTTGGATGCGCATTGAATTCCTGCCCCCTCTCCAGCCACCTGATAGCCCAATCAATCTCGGTTTTTCTATTAACCAGTTCTTGATTCTTACTACTTTTCAGGCTATCAACAACCGTCTCGCGTAGCTTAATTAATTCACTCAATACAAACGAGTAGTTTACTTTCGTTTCCATATTTCTATTTACAAACTATCTAGGGAACCACTGCAATTTTTCCGACGAAGGTTTCGGAGCCATCGGCCGATGCGCTAAAAACCAGATACACTCCTGATTGTACGCGGTCGCCGGTGTAGGCGCGTAAATCCCAGGTAGCCGTACCGCCCTCGGCTTGTAGTTCCTGCACCAGCACTCCCGAAACTGTAGTGATCTTTACGGTAGCCTGATTGACTAAGCCTTGCATTCCTACCAAGCCATCAAAGCTCTGCCGTACTGGGTTAGGAAATAGCTTGACCGATTGATGCGCAAAAGCGCCTTCGGTAGCCGTGCTGCGAAAAGAAACTACCCCCCGATCAGTAGCTACGAACACTTCCCCACTCCGATTGTCCACCGCAATATCCAGAATAACATCCGATATCAACGGGCTATTTTCCGAGGTAAAATTATACACTAACTCCTCCCCAGTTTCCGAGAAGAGCCAAAGCCCTGAGTTCGTTCCAATCCATTTACGGTTACCACCATCTACTGCTACTGAAGTGACAAATTCGCCCAGCAACAGAAACTGTCGGTCAAACACCGGCTTAAGCACAGTAGCATCACTAAATACTTGCTCGGGAGCTGAAAAAAAAGCTACTCCTTCGCTACCGGCAAGCCAAAGCTGCCCATCCAAATCTACGACCATATCGGTTAGCTGCCGTCCCGGAAGCTGAGAGGCATTGACTCTATCGCTAATGAACAATCGGTCGTTATTCTCAGGATTAAATACTAATAAATCACTCCCTGGCTGATCTAAGTCCTGGTTGCCAATCATCATCCATAGTTGTTGCCCAAAATCCTGTACTAGTTGCCGAGGGTACCTTGCTAAGGTACGATTGAATTCCACTGGTTGCCAGCTATTATCATCCAGATCAAATAGATGTAAAGATGAAGTGGCGTTGTAGTTAGCTACCCAAAGGCGGTTTTGGTTAGACAGAAGTGCCGCAACTTGGTTATTCTCTAATGTGCTACCAGCACTTGATTGATCGAGTACTGAAAAATCTTCTAGTCCATCCCACCGTAAAACTCCCTCACCTAAGCTGGAGAAGTAGTATTGCTGCGTAGTTTCTGCGTAGGTAACTTCTGTCAATCGGGATGCTATGGGTAGCTCAGTGTAGTTTTGCCACCGACCGTCCGAAAATATCGCGTAAGCTCCGGGGGCATCGGCTTTTAGCGCTATTAATGCCCCGTTAACGTAACGTAATTTTTGAATATTATCAGACATCATCCCATTGGGTAAGAACTGTTCTACCTGCTCATTAGTAATCCGCTGTAGCCCTCGCTCCTGATCGGCAACCCAAAGTTGTCCTCCAACCTCAACAATATCCTGGGCGAAACGAATTCTTTCGTTTTCTAAAGATATCACCTCACCCGATGCACTAAGTCTAAAGGGTTGACCATTGGCTAGTACTAGTAGCCCGTCAGAGGAAGATGATAGTCCATCAAATTCTGCTTCCGCAATGAGCGAGGTTGGCACCCATTCCCCGTTAGTATAACGATATACGCCTCGCTGATCTATCGCTACGAAAAGCACTTCATCTGATACTGCCAGATGCCTAGTAGTTTCTGCTCCGGTAACAATATCAAAGCGCTGCCAGGTGTTAAAATCCTGGCGATTCACCAGCGGGTCTAGAGTATTGGCAATAACTCCCCCTTCGGTTGCTAAAAAGATACTATCATTAATAATCACCGACTGATAAACTGCTACGGCTTCTCCTACAGCCCCTAGCTGAACGTAGGATTCCTGAATTTGCCACGGCTCATCTTGATTCAAATCCAGCGACAAAACCCGCACTCCGGCAGAAGTAGATAGATAAACGAAGTCTGATTCTATTAGTATATCGTGAATAATTTCTGCCTCATTTCTCTCATCCCGAATAAGAGTAAAAGGATACACCTGGCCATCAGTAATTAAATCCACCACTCCACTTTGGTAAGCTATAACTAAGCCTGTCTCTGAGTTATACCGCATGGCAGTGATGCCCACATCCGAAAGACCATCATTTTTAGAAAGTATTCGGAGATCGTTGTCAGACCGGTTTAGGTAAAATAATCCGTGCTGAGCCGCTACGTATATCCGTTCTGGCGTGACTTCAATGATACGACTATCCTGGTAGGAAAAATGAGTTCGCCAGGTTTCAATAGGAATACTAGACTGCGCTAGTAATAATTGACCGAATCCTAGAAAGAACAGGACGAATACTAAACCTCTCATAGTGCCTTAACGGGTAGAAGTTTCTTCCTCGTCTCTAGCCTGCTTTTTTTTTGGTTCTTCCTGGTAGAAATAATAACGGCTACGAGCTTCATACTGATCGCGGGCTCCTACCTGTATCTGATCGGAAGAATTATCTAAACGATAGGAGAACGATGCTGCCGCACCCGATACCGCACATATGGCGTGAGTTTTAGTTACATATTCGGCAATAGCCAGTAGGTAGGGCATTGCCCCGAAGGGTTTTCCTTCGTAATCCATGTCTAGTCCGGCTACAATCACCCGCTTACCTTGGTTAGCTAGTTCATTGCAGACGGTCACAATTTCTTCATCAAAAAACTGAGCCTCGTCGATGCCTACCACCTGGTAACCTTCCACTTGTTGAAGAATATCCCGGGCATGGTTCACGCTAATAGACGGAATACTGGTTTGATTATGTGATACCACATGATTTTTGTCGTAGCGGTCGTCTAGAACAGGCTTGAAAATACGGACAGGTTGCTTGGCAATAATAGCTCGGTTGAGTCGCCGGATGAGTTCTTCGGTCTTACCGGAGAACATACAGCCGCAGATAATTTCAATCCATCCGGTATACGGTTTGCCTAATGGAAGGCCGCCTACTTGGGGTTCGGTAAACATATTGCCCGATCTTTGCTCCAGTGTTTGTAACTAATTATTGAAGAATTATATTGTATTAGTAAGAACACGAGTAGTTATGTTCTTACTAACCGTAATTAATACCGTGCAAAAGAAACAAATAACCGTATGGAGCGCAAACTTGATCGAGCGTTAGTAGAACAATACAGTGAAGAATTTACTGAAAAGGTGCTTTTGCCAGCTTACGCTGATAATGAGCAGCTAGGCGGACAAGCTATTCTCAACCTCACCCCGGTGAAGCAAATTAACTTATTAGTCATTAAGGCCCTATTTGATCAGTGGCAAAAAGAAATTGATAAGTTACGTAGCCCGTATTTTGACTATGAGTCAGAAGAAGTGCAGCAGGCGCTGGATGATTTTATTAATACGCTTTCGCAACATATTTCGGTAGATCGCAATCACCTTCAGCCGCTGGTTGAACGAGCAGTTCAGGACACTTTGTATTTAGTTTTTAGTCCTGCTGTTTACTACCAGCAGCAAGTATCAAACATCGCTACCGAAGGTATTCAGGAAGCAGATGTACTTACTTGGTTGAAATACATTAAGGTTAATCGGCCTTTATTAGAATTGTACATTGATAAATTTCGGCAACAATCAGTCTCTGTGCTTGATGCTGATGCAGCAACCCTCTTGCTAAACGAAACGATTAATGAGTTTTCTAGCCCGATTGAAGATCCTTCCCCGTACGTAGCTGACTTTTCAGAAATATATTCCTTCGAGCCAGATCAGTTGATGACTAACGAAGAGTCGGAGCGCACAGAAGATGAACCGGCATCAATCCCAAAACCTGAAAATGAGAGTAGTAATAATGAAGAAGTAGTTACACCAACCGACCCGCGCACACTTCACGACTACTTGAGCGGACAATCATCGTCAAACACTACGCTCACTGATATTCAAAAGAAACATAAGATGGAAAGTATTCGCGAATATATTGGCGTAAATCAGCGCTACATGTTTATTCGTGAACTCTTTGGTAATGATCCTCAAGAGTACCAACAGGCTATTTATGAGATAGACCAAAAACAGTCTTATGTAGAAGCATTCAACTTTCTACGTCACGAGTTTGCCCAGAAACACCACTGGAAAATGGATTCCGAGGAAGTAGTCGAGTTGCTAGAGATTGTTTCTAAGCGATACAATTGATAAGTAGTAATGAATGTCATCCACTAATCATTACTTATCAAATTAGCGGGTGAGCATCTGCAAGCGGTGAGCATCGAGCTTAAGCAGAATGAAAAGCAGGACAGTGAATGCCCACAGTGATGAACCTCCGTAGCTGAAGAAGGGCAGCGGAATTCCAATGACTGGAAACAGACCGATGGTCATACCAATATTTACCGCAAAGTGAAAGAAGAGAATGGCCGCCACGCTGTAGCCGTAGACTCGGGCAAAACTAGACTTTTGACGCTCAGCAATAATTGTGACCCGATACAGCAGCCAAACAAATAGCACAATCAGTAGGGCACTACCCATCCAACCGTGTTCTTCACCGATAGTGCAGAAAATAAAGTCGGTACTTTGCTCAGGAACAAAGTCAAATTTAGTTTGCGTACCCTGTAAAAAACCTTTACCCCATACGCCACCTGAGCCAATCGCAATCTTAGACTGAGTTACGTTCCAACCGTACCCCAGCGGATCACCATCAGGATTAATAAGTGCTTTGATACGGTTTTGCTGGTGAGGTTGTAACACGTCCGTCACCAAGAAGTCCACACTGACTACTAAGCTGATTACCGCTACCGCCGCTACCGAAATACTAATAATGCGTTTAGTCTTTCGTGAGTTAATACCAATGAGTAGAAAAGCGGTAACTACCACCGCAATAATTAAGTAGACTTGACTAATAAATAGCGTGAGCACAAACAAAATTGCGGAAGCAATACCAATACCCAATAGCAATGGTGAGAAACCTTCCCGATAAAAAACTAGCACAAAAGCAGCATACACCATGGCTGTTCCGGTATCACCCTGAAGAACGATTAAAATAGCCGGAAGCCCAATAATAGCAAATAAGGTAAGCTGAGATTTCAGACTATAAAACACTCGATTATTGGTGCTAAGGTATTTGGCCACCGCCAGAGCAGTAGCAAATTTAGCAAATTCCGAAGGTTGCATCCGAAAAGAGCCAATGGTAAACCAAGACTTAGACCCCGCTACTTCTCGCCCAAAGAGCAGTACAAAAATTAGGATGAGAATAATACCTCCGTAAAAGAAGTAGGCAAATGAACTATAAAACCGAAAATCTACTAGCATAATAACCGTTACGATCAGCGTAGCGGTAGCAATCCAAACTAACTGCTTACCAGAGTTTAGCGATAGATCGAAGATGCTTTGATCAGCCTGTACATCATATACTACTGCAAATATATTGAGCCACCCCAAGGATACTAGTAGTAAGTACAATACAATTGTACCCCAATCCAGACGGTTAGCTAATTGATCACTATCTCTCACACTTAGTAAATAAAATCTCCGTTCAAAATATACTCCTCCATATGCGGTCGTTCGGTGCAGCCCTTCAGGTACCGCTCAATCATCAACCCGGAAATACCGCCAGCCGCTCGAGCTCCTTGCCCTGCATTCTCTACGTAAACAGCTACAGCAATTTTCGGATCATCCTTCGGAGCAAACGCAATAAATACCGAATGGTCTTCCTCGCCCCTATCTTCGTTGTCCACAGTTCCGGTTTTACCACAAACTTCTATATCGGGAAGTCTTGCTCTCATCCCCGTTCCGTGCTTAATTACGTCTGACATCGCTTCTACTGCTATCTCAAAATGTTCAGGGCTCACATCAGTATAGTTTTTTTCCTGATACTGGGCTAAAGATTGTCCATCTTCTCCAATAGACTTGATCATATGTGGAGTAATGTAGTAACCGCGATTAGCAATGATTGCTGCCAAGTTGGCCATTTGCAATGGCACTATCTGTAACTCTCCCCGTCCGATAGCATTGGAGTAGATAGTAGAAAATTTCCAGCGATTATCTCCGTATATTTTATCGTATAAAGAAGGTCCCGGTACGTAGCCCGCTCGTTCATGCGGCAAATCGATACCCAAGGGATGACCTAACCCAAAGCTCATTACATACTTACGCCATTTTTCCAGACCAATTTCAGTGTCGACAAATGTATTCTCAGATACCCCCTGGTTGAGCAGTCGGCGGTAGACATTCCAGAAGTAAGGATTACAAGATACCTCAATTGCACCCCGTAAGTCTTGATTTGTATGAGGACCGTGACAGGCAATAATACCACGATCACAGCGGAAACGGGTATGCGGATCAATTATGCCTTCTTCAAGGCCGATTAGTGCTTGAACAATTTTAAAAATTGAACCCGGAGGGAAAGCTCCCATCAAGGGACGATTAAATAAAGGCTTAGTGGTATCGGAGGCTAGTTTGGTATAGTTTTTCCCATAGTCTCGCCCAGTTAGTAGATTAGGATCATAGAATGGTGCGGATACAAAAGAAAGAATTTCACCAGTTTTTGGCTCAATCGCCACAATGCTACCTCGCTTGCCCATCATCAGCGTTTCAGCGTACTCCTGCAAGTCAATGTCAACGGTGCTCACTAAGTTTTCCCCGGCCACCGAAAGGGTATCAAAGGTTCCATCTTTATAAGAGCCTTTTTCTACTCCTCGCACATTCACCATTTTGTATTTTACCCCTCGCTTGCCCCGAAGCTGTTCTTCGTATTTTGACTCGATTCCTAAAATGCCAATATAATCACCTTGGCGATAAAAATTTTCTTCGTCTCGTTGTAACTGATTGGAACTGATCTCACCAATATATCCTAGAGCATTTGACAAATTCCGATAGGTGTACGACCGATTAGTACGTGCTTGAATTCGGAAGCCAGGAAAATCCACCAAATAGTCTTGTACCGAAGCAAAGGCAGTGTTGGAAATCTGTTTGATAAACACCGAAGGTTTTACGTATGAGTATTGCTTAGCCTTCGTTATTTTCTCATCAAACTCTTCTTTAGTAATTCCAAATATTTCGCAAAAAGCTAGCGTGTCTTTTAGCTGCACATCTTTCGGAACTACTTCTAGATTATATACCGGAGCGTTGTAAACAATCAGCTTGCCGTTGCGGTCGTAGATTAAGCCGCGAAAGGGATAGCGAATCTCCCGATCAATAATGTTACTATCGGCTTTGGCCTGATAATCTTCGCTAAGTACCTGAATAGCGAATAATTTCACCAGATAGATACCAGCAATAAGAATGAAAGTAAGCCGAATGACGAATTTACGATTGTTATGAATCATAGTACGTTTCTACGCGAAGAAGAGTATATGATGTACTGAATAACTAATATCAAAATTAGCGAAAACGCGGCACTCGCCGTCGCTTTCAAAATAGTATGGCTGAATAACTGGAATCCACCGACTTCAATGAAAAAGATCAGAATATGATGAACCAACAGTAAAGGAAATGCATAAGCTATGAACCACTGCAATCCTTGCGACCGAGGTGATGGAATACTACCCATGTCGTACCCGCCCCGAGGGGTCAGAAAGTCAATCCAGAACTTGCGAATATACATGATGAACACACAAGCTGCGGCATGAATTCCAAAAGTGTTGTAGAAAATATCTACTAATAAGCCCGTAGTAAAGCCTAGTAACATAGCTGTTATGGCACTTAGTTCAATGGGTAGTAGTAGAAGAAAGGCGAGATAAACGTAACTGAAAGCTATATCAAACAGAACGAGTTTTCTTACTATCAGAACCTGTATAATGAAGAAAACAATAAAGTTGAGTGCTTGTGGTAATAGATGCCGACTGTTCATTCTCCCACAATTGTTTGATGCAACAATGAATCTTTCTCCTGCTTTAGCTTATTCTTCACCACATATACGTACGATAATTGGTAAAAATCATTCGATAAGTCTACATCTATACTATAAAAAGCAGCATCTTCTTCTGGACGCACTTCCTTCACAGTTCCGATTAGAATCTCAGGCGGATAGATACCACTGTAACCCGAAGTGACTACCGTATCTCCGGTAATAATATTAATATGAATAGGAATGTATCGTAAACTAGCTTGCGTGGGGTCAGTTCCATTCCACTCTATCGAGCCTAGGGTGTTGGAACGTTTCACCAAAGCTGATACATTCATACTGGTATGCAAAATGGAAGTAATCAACGCGTAATGCTCAGACACATCTTTTACTTTGCCTATGACTCCATTCGGGCTAATAACTCCCATATTAGGTTCAATGCCATCGGCTCGCCCTTTATTGATAGTTACGTGATTTTTGAAATTCTTAACTGTATTATCTACAACTTTGGACGGAATAAATGCATACTGTTGAAAGCGTAAGCTATCGGTACGGCTGCGAGTATTAGGCAATACAAATAAAGAATCTTGAGATAGGGCTTGTAGTGCTAATGAATCTTTTACTATTGGACTAAATATATCTTGAAGCGATTCATTGGACTGACCAGAGAGAACCGCTCGGAGTTGGGCATTTTCCTGAGCGAGCTGATCGTTGGCTTCCTGAAGACTAAGGTACTCTGAAGTAGTATTTGAAAAATCCATTACCGAAGCCACCATCTTGTTAGAAGAATTAATGACTACTGCCTGGTGGTAAGTATTATTATTGACAATAAAAAACCCGCTTAGTCCCTCTAGAACTACGAATAAGAGTGTGGTTCGATATTTTAGTACAAATGAGAGGAGGTTATACATCTTACGTCATCAACACCGACTTAAACAAGTCAAACTTTTTCAATGCTACTCCAGTTCCCCGCACTACGGCTCTTAATGGATCATCGGCTACGTGTACCGGCAATTTGGTTTTCAGTGCCAATCGCTTATCCAATCCTCGAAGCAAAGCTCCACCCCCGGTTAGGTGAATACCATTATCATAAATATCCGCTGAAAGTTCGGGAGGGGAAATTTCCAATGCTTTTAATACAGCTTCTTCTATTTTAGAAATAGATTTATCTAGTGCGTAGGCAATTTCAGAGTATGATACTTTAATAACCTTAGGAATACCGGTCATTAAATCGCGACCGCGAATTTCGTAATCGTCGGGTTCTTCGTCTAGCTCAGTTAAGGCCGAACCAACTTCTAGCTTGACCTTCTCCGCCGAACGCTCACCAATCAGCAAATTATGCTGGCGGCGCATATAATCCAGAATATCTTTGTTAAAAGTGTCACCGGCTACTCGAATTGACTGGTCGCACACAATACCCGAAAGCGCGATTACCGCAATCTCCGTCGTTCCTCCCCCAATATCAACTACCATAGAACCTACCGGCTGGTCAATATCAATACCGATTCCAATAGCAGCGGCAATGGGTTCGTGTACCATGTATACCTCCTTGGCTCCGGCGTGCTCGGCCGAGTCGCGCACCGCCCGTTTTTCTACTTCGGTAATACCTGAAGGAATACAGATAATCATCCGGTGGGATGAAGGAAGATAGCGATTACCGGTATCAATCATTTTGATCATACCACGAATCATGTGTTCAGCGGCGTGGAAATCAGCAATTACCCCATCTTTAAGTGGGCGAATGGTTTTTATATTTTCGTGTGTCTTCTCGTGCATCTGCATCGCTTGCCGACCAATAGCTAACACTTTGTTGGTAGTGCGGTCAATGGCGATGATGGATGGCTCGTCTACGACAATTTTTTCCTTATTTATTATCAGCGTATTAGCCGTTCCCAAGTCAATGGCTATGTCGCTGGAAAAGAAGTCGAACAATCCCATAAGTTAATTACTAATGTGGTTTGAGTGGTATTTTTATTCTTTTTAAGTTATACAAATTTCGTGTAAGACTCACCCATTTCAAATCGTTATTTCATTAGCCTATGCAATAGGTAAGGAAATTAGGGTTTCTTTACGAAACTGTTGACCTTATCATATCCTTCTCAATAATCTGCGTAATTCCGCGCAAAATTAGATCGAAATTTAACTATTAACAGGGTAGCCGCTCGATTTCTTTTCCTATTCTGTTCGTTTTCTAATTTACTAGAATCTTACAAAGCAGTATGAGCAGGGAAAAGTTAGCTTTCCAAGTTGTAACTTACTTCTGACTGACTAAAGTAGATGAAATTACCCTACCGATTGGCAATACCTAAATCCTTTGCTTTCTCAGCACTGTTCATTACACTGAGGCTATCTACTACCGCTGAGTAGATTTGCTCCATCTCTTCCATCTGATCCAGATAATATTCGTAGCTACGAAAGTAAACAGAATCAGTCACATTGTGATCTTCAAAGATAGCGTACTCATAATTGCGGTAAATAATTTCTATGGAGTCGGCGTTTCGTGAACCGGTATAACTCATTTTGGCTTCGGCCAAATGCAGATCAATAAGGATGGAGGTCATTATTGATTTATCTAATAAGTCAGCCGAACGTTCGATAGGCTGTTCAGAACTTTCACAAGCTCCCAACAATAAACACAAAGACAAAAGAATGTATTGATAACGCATTATTAAAGATCAATAGTATCATTATTACCGAAACGAGCAACTAAAAGTTCTCATTGTAGTGATATGATTTTATAGCTACCACGAGTATTTTGCAACCAACGCAACTATTCTTACCTGATACATTGCTGAATTGGCCATCAGCCTTGGTCACTGCTCGATTTTTGCCTCCTAGTTTTCGGTGGCAATGTCATCCTAGTGCTGTGCTGGAGGCTATTAATAATATTGACAAAAGTTTTTGAATATGCGCTAAGATTTTTACCTATTGCTAGTTAAGATAATCGCTCATATCTTTAAAAAAATCATATTAGGCTTTTGGAGCCTTAAAATTATTCGCTAGACTACACAAATTATAAGCCGTAAATATGAAAAAATCAACTTCCCTGATAGCGATACTCGCTTTTGTTTTATTAGCATGTAGTACCGAAAACACAACTGAAAAATCAGCAAGCACTGATGAAGTTGCTACCACTACCGCCGACTGGATTTATCTGTTTAATGGTAGCAGCACTGATGGCTGGCGTGCCTACAACGGCGACTCATTACCTCCCGGCTGGATTGTTAAAAATGAAGAGCTGACTTTTGACACCGAACTAGGGTTAGAGCAAGATTACAAAGGCGGAAAGGATATTATCTACGGGGCTGAAGAGTTTGATAACTTTGAGCTTTATCTTGAGTGGAAACTGCCCGAGGGTGGCAATAGCGGCATTTTCTATCACTTGAAAGAAGGCTACGACAGCCCACCGCAAGTAGCACCCGAGTATCAGCTTATTGACGATGAAAATTACGCCAAGATACATGACCTCACCGAATATAACTTAAGCTTAGGCTACACCGAAAAACCTGAAGAACTAAAACCTTTGCAGCGAACTGGATCAGACTACGCTATGCATCCAGCAGATACTATTGATAAGATCCTCAACCCTACCGGCGAATGGAATTCTTCAACCATTGTTTTCACGCCCGAAAAGGTAGAACACTGGCTTAACGGTAAAAAGCTGCTATCATTCGTTCCGTGGGATGAAGCCTGGGAAGAGAAGAAGAATTCAGACAAATGGAAAAACAGTCCTACCTACGGAAAATTTAAAACCGGATATATCGGCTTGCAAGACCATTCTAGTCCCATCTGGTTCCGAAATATTAAGATTAGAAAACTTTAACAGACACCTAACAAAATGAATAAAAGAGAATTTCTAAAAAATGCCGCTACTCTATCTTCTGTAGCTTTACTCCCTTCGGGAACTTGGGCTTTTTCTCAGGAAAAACGCCTACGTACTGCCCATATCGGAGTAGGTAACATGGGGGGCGAAGACTTAAAGGCGATATCCTCCCACAACTCAGTCGATGTAGTTGCGCTGTGCGATGTAGATGCTAATAATCTAGCTGCTGCTAAAAAGCTACATCCGGATGCCAAAACCTACGCCGATTACCGCGTACTCCTCAAGGAAATGGGTGACAAGATAGATGCCGTTATTGTATCCACTCCCGACCACACTCACGCTCCTGCCTCAATGATGGCTATGCAAATGGATAAGCCCGTTTACTGCCAAAAACCTCTAACCCACCACGTGAGCGAAGCTCGTGCCATGAACAAACTGGCAGCAGAGAAAGATTTAGTGACCCAAATGGGTATTCAGGTTCATTCATTCTACGATTATAAACTAGCCACGCTGATGATACAGTCTGGCATTGTGGGAAAAGTGCATACCGTGCGGGCCTGGTCGCCTAAAAACTGGGGCTACGATGGACCGATTCCTCAAGGGAAAGATCCAGTACCGGAAGATTTGAACTGGAACCTATGGTTGGGAACCTCCGCCGAAAGACCTTATAAAGAAAAAGTGTACCACCCTGGAAACTGGCGTAAGCTAGTAGATTACGGATGTGGCACGCTTGGCGATATGGGCGTGCATATTTTTGATACGCCTTACAATGCTTTAGCACTAGATGTACCCATGACTGTTACTACTAATTGTAGAAAACCGAACGGGTTTGGTTATCCCGAAAAAAATATGGTAACCTACGAGTTCCCTGGTACCAAGTATACAGCTGACACGCTGAAGTGGGTTTGGTACGATGGTGCAGGAGCCGACCAGCAACGAGAAGATTTGATGTTGCCCGGTGGCGAAACTCTACACAATCAGGGTGCTATGTTCATCGGGGAAAAAGGAAGATTATACTTACCTCATTTTCAGATGCTTCCTCGGCTAATTGTAGACGGAAAGTATCAAGATGTTGACGTTGCTAAATACAACTTAGGCGACCCAGTACGTGATTACGAAAGCGAAGGAAAGAAGCATTATCATCAGTTTGTAGATGCCTGCTTAGGTAAAGCCGAGACTAGTGCGCCGTTCTCCTATGCTTCTCGTTTAACTGAAACTATCTTGTTAGGAGTGATAGCCGGACGCTTTCCTGATCAGACCTTGCACTGGGATGCGAAGTCAGCCAAGTTTGCTGAAGAAGAAGCCAACCAGTACCTTGATAGTGCGTACCGAAATTTCTAAAAGCTATAGATAATAGCGTATAATTAGAGAAGCTCCGAGACCACAGCAAATGTATCTCGGAGCTTTTTCATTAGTAGAAGTGCGCTAACACCTGCTGCTAAAGCACATTGAGCACCTGCTCTTTGATCTTTTCTAGTTCTTCCTTCATGGCTACTACGTGGTGTTGAATTGCTGCATCATTAGCTTTAGCCCCAATAGTGTTAATCTCTCGGCCAATTTCTTGGCTGACGAAACCTAATTTTTTTCCAGACGCCTGGGATTCGGCTAGCACTTCTGAGAAGAAAGTAAGGTGATTAGAAAGGCGAACTATTTCTTCATTAATATCAAGCTTTTCCAGATAGTAAATCATTTCCTGTTCAAAGCGATTTTCATCCATGCTTTCCTGAGCAGCTTCCTGAAGCTGGGATTGAATACGTTCCCGGAAGTGTGTATTGCGACGGGGTACTTCACTTTTTATAAGTTCTAGAGTGGCGGCAATTTGGTGCGCTCTTTTTTTAATATCTTTTTCTAGCGCGTCTCCCTCCTGCCTCCGAAAAGAGGTACACCGTTCTAAGGTTTGCTGAATACAGGATTGTACCGATGTCCAAAGTTGAGCATCTACTTCATTAGCGCTTGTGCTCTGAACAACATCGGGCAACTGAGCTGCTAAGCGAAAAAGATCGCTGGTAGATTCACCTAACTCGTTAGCAATTTTCTGATACGTTTGAAAATACGATTTTAGTAGATTCTCATTGATCTGATGCCCACTCACACCAGTTTTCTTCTCTACCATTTCTACCACCAAATTCACTTTACCTCGCTTCAATTTATCTGATATCATAGTACGTACATCTAGCTCGTACCCGCTCAACGCTCGGGGTAATTTAATACCAACATCCAGATATTTTGAATTCAATGTCTTTACTTCAGCAGAGATATCAGCTACATCATTGGAAATTTTTGATTTTCCGTAGCCAGTCATGGACAAAATCATACGATGGTGTTAACGAGATAAAGAATGCAAGATGGATAGTAATTTATTGAAACACAAGATAAGGGAATCACCGGGTGAACGTTTGGTATAATTGCTGCACCTCCCGCTTAGCCTCTCCTAAGTCGTCATTAACGACGGTAACATCAAACAGCTTCTCAAACTCGAGTTCGTATTCAGCCTTGTCTAAACGGTGTTGTATGCTTTGAGCAGAATCGGTGTTGCGGGCTGATAGTCTCTCTTGCAGCGTATTTAGCGAGGGAGGACGGACAAATATCGCTAATGCCCGATCGCCAAAGTAGTTTTTCAAATTAACCCCACCCTTTACATCTACGTCGAAGATAACGTTTTTCTGCCCCTTCCATATTTTGTCTATCTCTGATTTGAGAGTTCCGTAATAGCGATCAGGGTATACTTCCTGC
>CAKZPJ010000190.1 GCA_937138955.1 uncultured Flammeovirgaceae bacterium
TGTAATCGGTTAGCACGATCCGCCGGATTCGCAGTAGCCCAAAGTCCGGGGAGTACTTCATTTAACCCACTAATGGTTTACGGGGGAGTTGGCCTGGGTAAGACCCATCTGGTGCAAGCTATTGGTAATGAGATTAAACGTAAGCAGGGACATCAGTTTGTCGTCTACGTTTCTTCCGAAAAGTTTACCAGTCAATTTATTGAAGCTTTGAAAAATAACAACGTTCAGAAGTTCACCAATTTCTACCTTCAGGTAGATGCGTTGATTTTAGATGATGTTCAGTTTTTAGCGGGTAAGGAAAAAACTCAGGAAATCTTTTTCCATATTTTCAATCACCTTCAGCAATCGGGCAAGCAGATTATTATGACGAGCGACTGCCCCCCTCGCGACTTGCACGGCCTGACTGAACGATTACTCTCTCGCTTCAAGTGGGGACTTACCGCTGATCTTCAGACTCCTGATTTTGAGACCCGAATCGCGATTATTGAACGTAAGCTGCAAGCGGAAGGAGTGAGTCTTCCTTACGACGTAGTAGAATATCTAGCCTACAATGTAGATACGAATATTCGAGAATTAGAGGGAATTTTGATCTCGCTAATGGCTCACGCTTCTTTGGATAAACAAGAAATCTCGTTAGCGCTGGCAAAAGATATTCTAAGAAACATTATTCAGAACAGTGTTCCTGAAGTAGATATTGACTTAATTATTAAAACTGTATCTCGCCACTACAATGTCACTTTACCCGATTTAAAGTCTAAAACCCGTAAAAAGGAAGTCGTTGTTCCGCGTCAGATTGCCATGTATTTCTCTAAAGAATATACGCAGCACTCGCTAAAAGCTATTGGCTACCATTTTGGAGGGCGCGATCACGCTACGGTGATTCATGCCTGCCGAGCCGTTCAGGAGCATATCAAAACTAGTGCTGATTTCTCGTTGGAGATAAAAAGTATTCAGAAGCAGTTACAGGGCAAAAGCCCCCGGCGCTAAACTAAGCTCGGGTTAGCTCTAGCATGGTAATCTCCGGACGAATGCCTAGCCTTCCCGGATACCCGATATAGCCGAACCCCCGATTTACGTAGAGCTGCTGGTTGCCTTCTTGGTAAAGTCCCGCCCACTGTTTGTAGCGATACTGCACAAAACTCCAGCGCAAACTCCCCCACTCTAGTCCCACCTGTCCACCGTGCGTATGCCCTGAAAGTGTTAGCTCAATATCGGAATGCTGAGGCCGAACCTGAGCATCCCAGTGGCTGGGGTCATGCGAAAGTAGAATACGAGTGTCTGCATCTTCGGCTCCTTGGTAGGCTTCGTTAAGGTGACCGTACTGGGCAAAGCCACCGGTACCCCAATGTTCTACCCCAATAATGGCTAAACGATTATTATCAATAGTAAGAACCTCGTTTTCATCAAGCAGAAGCTTCCAGTTCATTAACTTATGAGCGTGCTTTAGATTTTCTAGGTTGGCCTGTTTTACCTGAGGCGAAGACCAAGAGGTATAATCACCGTAGTCATGGTTTCCCAGAATAGAATAAATGCCCAGCGGAGCTTTGAGCTTGTTGAAAACTGGAATATATTCTTCCACTTCCGCTGCTTTGTTATTTACTAAATCTCCAGTAAAAAATATCAGATCGGGCTTTTCAGCCATTACCATATCAATACCGTGCATCACCGCTTTCTTGTTGAAGAAGCTACCCGAATGAATATCTGATAGCTGGGCAATTTGGATTCCTTCTAGTCCTTTCGGTAGATTGGCTATTGGAATCTTTATCCGGTGAATACGGTAGTCGTGGGCTACTGAAGCAATACCATAGCTAAAACCCAGTGCGGGGACTACTGTGGCAACAACCGAAGCCCTAGCTAAGAATTCAGAGCGGCTAATACCTGTCGCATTTTCACTCGGAGCATCGCTTACGCTCGGTGAAAACTGGGTATACGCCCACTGTCCCAGACGCACCACATCATCAATCACTAAGACCGCGCTACCAAAAAATTTGGAAGCATAGTTTACAAATATCCAAGCAAAAAGGAAGGTCCGCTGGCCGTCCGTCAGCACATTTTTCCCACCTAGGTTATAGAAAAGAAACCCTGATATAGCAACCAAACTAATAATCCAGTACACCGCATAGATTATGCGGCGAGGATAGGCTGCCAGATCATCTATCAGCACCCGAAACGCCTGAAAGGCGTAGTAGTCTAGCAATAAAAAAAGTCCAGCGAATATGATGATTGAAAACATTCTAGGCATACGATTAAATCAAAAAAACCCAACGTGTATTGTTGGGTTTTAAGACGGTTACTACGAATTTTTATTTTGCAGCGACTACCGGTTTTTTATTGGATATTCGCACTTTAATTTTATCGACTAATAAATACATTACGGGAACAACCACTAGGGTAAGAAACGTAGCGAAAATCAAACCAAAAATCACAGTCCAGGCCATTGGCCCCCAAAAGTCGGCATTAAAACCACCGTAATAAATCTGGGGGTCAAAGTCAGACAGCATCGTCGAGAAATTGATATTCAACCCTATTGCCAGTGGAATAAGTCCCAGAACTGTGGTAATAGCAGTAAGCAATACCGGGCGCAAACGGGTTTGCCCTCCCTCAACAATGCTACTAACGATTTTTTCGTAAGGAAGCACTTCATCTTCTTGCAGACCAAGCTCGGCGCGGTGCCTCTCCCGGATCAAATTAGTATAGTCAAGAAGTACAATGGCATTGTTTACTACTACCCCGGCTAATGAGATAATACCAATTCCCGTCATGATTACTACGAAATTCATATTAAACGTAACCAATCCTAAAAATACGCCAATGGTACTAAGTAGCACCGACATCATAATGATAAACGGAGTAGCAATTGAATTAAATTGGGCGACGATGATTAAAAAGATCGTCATTACCGCAATAAAGAGTGCTCTTAGCAAGAACTGACCAGACTCCTCCTGCTCCTGCTGCTCACCGGTAAATTTCACCTCATATCCTTCGGGAATATCCATATCATCCGTTAGCTCCTTCAATTCGTTCACAATTTCAGTAGCATTGTAGCCTTCTAGTACGTTAGAAGACAATGTTATTACCCGGTCTAGGTCTTTCCGCTTAACCGAACCATAGGTTGAAGAATAGTCTAAATCAGCCACCGATGAAATCGGAATCTGACGTAGGTTTCCGAATTTATCACGAAAGGTAATCCGCTGATTAATTAGCGCGTCAACGTCGTAGCGATATTCGTCTTTCAAGCGAAGCTGAATAGGATGATCATCTTCGCCATCTTTGAACTTAGAAACTTCTGAGCCAAATAAGGCGGTTCGCATTTCGGTAGCGATGGTCGCCGTCGATAAGCCAAACCGGCGAGCCTTATCCCGATCAATATTCACAATTAGTTCAGGTTTTCCGGTTTCTAAATCCGATTTAAGCTCTTCAATTCCTTGAATATTAGAATTCTCAATATCAGCCAAAAACTTCTCCGTAAACGAAATTAGTCCTGGGTAGTCTTCAGAAGATATTTCTATACTAATGGGTTTCCCTACCGGTGGTCCAGCCGGAGGTGCCGATACGGTGACCAGTACTCCTGGATAACCACTTACCGCTTCGCGTACTTCTTCCATCACATGGGTAGTAGAAATACCATCGCGAAGTTCGTAGTCGATGAAGGATACATTGACCCGAGCTTTATTAGGCGTCTCACCCGGGCTAGCCCCTTCGGAAGGATCATTCGTATTTTCGCCTACCTGAGAGATCACCGCTTCCACAATCTGGTCGTAAGAATCTAAGGTCTCGAAAATCTTAGCTTCCATTTGTTGGGTAACTGCATTGGTTGCTTCAATATCAGTGCCTACGGGAAGCTCCACAAATACATTGAAGTAGTCAGGGTCAATACCCGGAAAGAATTCAACCTTAGGTTGCTTGGCCCCTACTAACATAATAGAAAAGATAAGCAAGCCTACGGTACCAAAGAAGACGAAGTAGGGTGTTTTTCCGTGTAGCGCCCATCGCACGGTGCGCGTGTACGCACGCTCCAACTTAACCAAAAGTGAATCTTGAAACCACTGGATAGCGGGGGTAAGCACGTAGACATTAAATGGAATAAGTAGCGCCCCGATAGTTAACAGATTGGCAATAGTAAAGCTCTGAAAAATATAAAATACGATGGCAATCAGAAGCATACTACCCGCCAGAATCATTAGCCGCCTCTTCTTTTGACTAGTAGTTGTGCCTTTCACTTTCATGAACATCGCAGTAAGTACCGGATTGATGACTAGCGCGACAAACAATGACGATGATAATACAATGATTAGCGTAATTGGCAGATAGCGCATGAACTCACCGATAAGCCCTGACCAGAACGCCAGGGGAAGAAAGGCCGCTAGAGTGGTAGCGGTGGAGGTAATAATTGGCCAAGCTACCTCGCCCACTCCTTCTTTTGCCGCTTGCACTGAAGAATAGCCTTCCTGCATCAATCGGTAAATATTTTCAACCACGACAATTCCGTTATCTACGAGCATTCCCAACGCTAATATCAAAGCGAAGAGCACCATCAGATTAATAGAAATACCGAAAAAGCTCAGCATCGTAAATGACAGAAACATAGAGAGTGGAATCGCAATCCCTACGAACAAAGCATTTCTCAGATTGAGGAAAAACATTAGCACCAGAATTACCAAGATGACTCCCATGATAATACTATTCTCCAGATTGCTTAACTGAAGCCGAGTATACTTAGATTGATCGTTAGTGATGATAATTTGTAGATCCGCTGGGAATCGACCCTTCTGAGCGTCTTCTAGTATCACCTTAATTTTATCTGATGCAGCTAGTACATTTTCACCCTTTCTCTTTACCACTGAGAGCGTAACTACCGGATCTCCGTTATTGCGAGAGTAGCTCGAGGCTTCTTCGTAAGTGTCACTTACCTCAGCTACATCGCGCAGGTAAACTATTTTATTTTCCTCATTCTTGATAATTACATCTTCTAACTGATCAACCTCGGTGAACTCACCTATGACCCGGAGTGAGCGACGAAAGTCATCCGCTTTGATATTTCCACCCGATATAGTTACGTTTTCCGCAGATACGGCATTCTGAATATCCGAGAAGGTAACTTCCCTAGCATCCATTTTATACAGGTCAGCATCAATTCGAATTTCTCGCTCTAGCGTACCGCTAAGATTAGCCTCCTGCACCTCCGACATAGATTCAATTTCGTCTTGTAGATATTCTGCGTAATTCTTCAGTTCATCGATGCTATATTCACCCGAAATGTTAATAAACATGAATGGCAGATCTTGTAGATTGACTTCAAATACATTAGGGTCTTGATCCAAATCGGTAGGAAGTTCGCTCTGCGCTTGGTCTACGGCATCCTTCACATCCTGCAATGCCTTTGATATGTCTACATCAGGATTAAACTCTACTATAACCGTCGAAAAATCCTGAATAGAAGTCGAGTTGATCTGGTCGACTCCAGTAACTCCTTTAACCTCTTTTTCTATGGGACGAGTAATCAGGTTCTCAATATCTACTGGAGAGTTACCAGGGTAAGGCGTGCCTACGTAGATTGTTGGGATTACTACCTCAGGAAAATTTTCCTTAGGCATGGAAATATACGACGTGACTCCCAACACTACGATAATGAAAGTAAGAATCAGGACGCTCGTGCGGTTATTGACTGCACCGGAGCTTATTGCGAAGTTACGAACAACGCGCTTAGAGTTTTCTTGACTTGTCATATACTGTTATTTGTTAAGCGAGAGATTTGACGCCTCTTCGTTCGCTATACTGATTCGTACTCCTTCAGCTACCGCCCGGAAGCCTTTATCGATCAGCACTTCGTTACCTTGAAGTCCGTCAGAAATTACCGTCTCGTTTTTATAGGTTTGCCCGCGATCAATATGCTGTTTTGCCGCTACTTTACCCTCACCCTCATCAGCATTTTTAGCTACAAACAGATAATCGCCTTTGGCATCTTCTAAAATTAGTTTAGTTGGTACCACGATGGCATCCGGTTTTTGGTAGTCCATAATCCGTAGCACTGATAATAAATTCGGACGTAAGAACTCCAAGCTATTAGGTAGCTTTACCTCCATTTTAAAAGTGCGGTTGTTTTCATTAATAACCTTTCCTACTGAGCTGACTGCACTTTGAATGGTTTTTTTTAGGGAAGGAAAACTAACCATTACACTATCACCTTGCTGGAACTCACCCAGAAATGCTTCCGAAATATCGGCTTCAATAAACATATCGGTCAAACTCACCAAGCGTAGCACCGGAATTCCAGGCTGGGCCATCTCCCCTTCTCTTACAAATATTTCATCAATGGTTCCTGAAAAAGGAGCGCGAATAATGTAGTTGTTCAGTTGAGCCTGAAGTGAGGCAATACGGCGCTCCAGGGATTTTACTCCGTTTTCAGCTTCCAGGTACTGAAGCTCCGTTCCAATATTTTGATCCCACAGATTCTTCTGTCGGTCGTAGCGGGTTGTAGCCAGATCCAGTGATGTTTGTAACTCCTGAATATTCCGACGGAGAGTTTCTCCGTTTTGGCTCACCAATACCTGACCTGTCCGAACCGACTCTCCTTCCGATACCGATAAGGAGGTGACCATTGCGGGAGCTTCTGCACTAATAGTGATGTTTTTCCGAGAGGTTACTGAGCCTCGTACTTCAATGTAGTGCTCAAACGTTTTTGTAACCACAGGGAGCGTCGTCACTAAGGTAGTTTTCAGCTCTTGCTGAGCAAATGTAGGGTCCTCTTCAGCTATTTCAGCTTCTAAGGTAGCAATCTGATCTTCAAGTGATTTCAACTCCTGTTGATACTCTTTTAAGTGTTGCTTTTTTTCGGCAAGCTCACTGTTGTCGCTTCCACAAGCCATCAGTAGGCTTATCGCAATAAAGCTTACTAGTAATGTTTTCATAAGTATAATATAAGGGCGGTGATTAGAGCATGTTTAAATTTTATCCTTAGGGGTGCAAAGGGCTCTTCCAGTGCCTGAGTTTCGTGTATTTTCCGCAAAAC
>CAKZPJ010000191.1 GCA_937138955.1 uncultured Flammeovirgaceae bacterium
CCAGCCAGTAATTGGATTGAGGTGGGTGCCTCTTCGTGGAAAGGACAAGAAGAATTTGTAGCCACGTTTTCTAATTACGGTAAACGTTCGGTTGATGTGTTTGCCCCGGGTGTAGACGTATTCTCTACTACTCCTAACCAAGGCTACGAAAGTTTGAGCGGCACTAGCATGGCCGCCCCGGTTACTGCTGGAGTTGCAGCACTGCTTATGTCATACTATCCCGACCTTGACGCTACTCAGGTAAAAGACATTATTTTATCTTCAGTAGTGAAACTAAACGGCTTAAAAGTGAATCTTCCTGGAAAGGCTGACAAGCAAATAAATTTTAGCAATTTATCTTCAACTGGCGGAGTAGTTAATGCTTTAGAGGCCGTAAAACTAGCGGAATCTTACAAAATAAATAGTAAGAAATAACTATTACCGCTCTTTCTAAGATTTAACTTTATTTCAAAGGACTTACTACTTACTGAAAGTCCTTTTTTCTATTCTAGGCTTCAGCGAAAGTACATTCGGATAACTAAATTGTATTAACCCATTGAGTGAGCGTAACTACTTCACCTTTAGTTATTGCGGAAATAATATTTATCATTAATGGAAATATTAAAGTAGCTTTAAATATTTTTAGAACATAAAGACAATATTTTAGGTTGTTAAAACACAAAATATGCTCTACACAATAGCGGTAGTATTGTATAATTACGTAACGTATTGGTAGAACAATTTTACCACAAAACTTACTTTACCCGTAAATTAGAAGAAAACTAAAAACATAGTCAGAATCTAAACCCATTGCACCTACTCAAAGTTTGATTACCCATTAAAGTTTAAAATAGTGTGATTTTTAACTGTACTTCTACAAAAGCTTACATCGTATAGTAGAGTATTAACTTATATAAGTTGGAAATCTATCACCCTTCCGCGAATTTTAATGACGAATATTGCCCTATACTGTTCTTTAGCCCCATGAAAAGAAGAACCTATATCTTCTTATTATTTATTTGTGTCTTTCTACTCACAGACATCCGAGAAGTGAGTAGCTACCCTCATATGAGTGTCTTGGAGAGTGAGCTCAACAAACACGTCTTACTTCAACAACAAAATTCCCTTCCTGACGCGCCTATGAGTAATACCCTGTTAGGTATCTCTGATAATCCGATACTCTACAGTATGCTTCTTGGTACAGTAGTTTTGCTATTTCTAACTGTTACCATACTGATTCGCCACCAGAAAGTGCGCTCTGCCAATGAACAGTTAAAGGCAAAAAATGAGGAAATTGAGCAAAAGAATAAAATACTAAAAGAGCTTCATCAGCGATCTAAGGCTCAACATATCAAAATCACTAATCAGCAGCAGGAGTTGAAAGAAATGAATTTAGTGAAAGATAAAATGTTTTCCATTATCGCTCATGATTTCCGTAGCCCTCTTAACACTATTCAAGGAGTACTCAACCTACTGCACATCGATGCGCTAAGTCCAGAAGAACTAAAAAGTATGTTGCCTCAGCTTTCCCGGAAGGTTAATAACAGCATCACCTTACTTGATAACCTACTTAACTGGGCAAGAACTCAAATGAACGGTTTAAAAATCAATAAGATCAACTTTACCCTCCGACCCGAAGTAGAGGAAACAATAGGAATTATCTCTCAAATAGCCAGTCAGAAGAATATTCAGATTGAGAACAATATAGAGAAAGAAGGCCAAGTTCATGCTGACCCCGATATGATTCAGCTAGTTGTACGGAACTTATTGTCTAATGCTATTAAGTTTACCAATGTAGGTGGTATTGTAAGAATTTCTGCTCAGAAGCAAGAAGATGTGGTAGTCATTACTGTATCTGACACTGGGGTAGGCATGCCTGAAAGCTCAGTTCAACAGTTGTTTCAGCAAGCAGGATACTCTACTGAAGGTACTGATCAGGAGAAAGGAACTGGTTTGGGGCTGGTGCTGTGCGATGAATTTGTGCGGCGCAATGGTGGAAAAATTTGGGTAGAAAGCAAACAAGATGAAGGGACTACCTTCTATTTCACCCTTCCGGTAGCTCATATTCTGGAAACTTCTACTATTCCTACGAAAGCTTAAGAAGATCTAGTTTTACCTCACGTAGTCATCCCAATACTTTAAAAAGTTGCGGCAATGAGTAAAGATGGTTAGTTTAGCCATAAACACCTAACGACCTTACTCTTATGCACAATACTGTTTGTTCCCGTCGGAACGCACTCGCCGGATTGTTCGCTACTTCGTCGGCTTTGGCAACTGCCCCCTTCTCTTCTTTCTCAAATGATACTTTAGCTCCACCGAATTTTCATTTTTGTCTTAATGTAAGTACCCTTCGGGGGCAAGAGTTAGGAATTGTTAAAGAACTAGAAATTACTTCGGAAGCAGGTTACGATGCTATTGAAGTTTGGATGAACGGATTACAGAAGTACGTAGATGAGGGAGGCTCACTTTCAGACCTTCGCCAGCGTATTGAAGACTTAGGAATCTCGGTGGCCAATGCCATTGGATTTGCACAATGGATTGTAGACGATGACACCATTCGGCAGCAAGCCATAGAGCAGCTTAAACGAGAAATGGATATGCTGGCTCAACTAGGTTGTTCTCGTATTGCAGCCCCACCGATGGGTGCTACCAAAGAACCTAATCTGGATTTAATGAAAGCAGCCGAACGCTACCGAGCCATTCTGGAGTTAGGCGAATCGCACGAAGTGATTCCTCAGCTTGAAGTATGGGGGTTTTCAGCCAATTTGCACCGATTGGGGCAGACGATGTTCGTAGCGGTAGAAAGCCAGCATCCAAAGGCTCGGATACTGCCTGACATCTACCATCTATACAAAGGTGGTTCCGAATTTAATGGCCTGAAACTACTCAGTGGGTCAGCCATTGAGATATTTCATATTAACGACTATCCGGCTCAACCGAGTCGCGAGCAAATGGACGATAGTTACCGCGTCTATCCCGGCGATGGAGTAGCTCCGGTAACGGAGGTGCTGCAAGACCTACACAAAACCGGGCCAGGTAAAATTCTCTCTTTAGAGTTGTTCAACCGAGACTACTGGCAGCAAGATGCATTGACCGTAGCCAAAACCGGACTGAGCAAGATGAAAAATGCCGTAGCTAAAGCACTTGGGTGATGTAAAGAGCCAAACCTGCTGAACTCAGTAAGACTTACCTAAAAAATCTCTTCCTAAAAAGTTGAGAAATCATATAAACTAACCTAAATTCCTTAAGTATTTACCAAATCCACATTATGCTAAAACTACTATTTTACTCTTCTTCCTATGTTGGAAACAGACCTGGCTTTATCGTACTGGCAATTCTCTTAGCATTTCTAGGTATAAGTTGCTCATCAACTGAGCCTACCACTACCGAACGCCCCCCTAACATACTTTGGATTACCAGCGAAGATAATAGTCCCTTTATCGGTGCCTACGGCGATACCTTTGCCACTACACCTAATATAGACCAACTGGCGACGGAGGGTGTTCGCTATACGCAAGCTTTTTCAGCAGCTCCTGTCTGTGCCCCCTCTCGCAACGCACTTATCACTGGAATGTACCCCAACTCACTGGGGACGCAACATATGCGTAGCACTTACGCCGTTCCGGATTTTGTGAAATTTTATCCAGCTTATCTGAAAGAGGCGGGCTACTACTGCACCAACAACGTAAAAAAGGATTACAACACCACCGATCAACCCGAAGTATGGGATGAATCTAGCCGAGAAGCCACTTACCAAAACCGCAGTCCCGGACAGCCCTTTTTCGCTATTTTCAACTTTACCTCTTCTCACGAAAGCTCAATTCATTCATTCATACCGAATGATTCGTTGGTGCATGATCCGGCCACGGTGCCTATTCCTCCGTACCACCCTCGTACCCCAGAAATGGAACATGATTGGGCGCAGTACTACGACCGCGTTCAGCAAATGGACACTCAAGTAGGGCAGGTTTTGCAAGAGCTAGAAGAATCAGGATTGGCCGATAGCACTATTGTTTTCTATTACAGCGATCACGGGGGAGTTCTGGGACGCAGTAAACGCTTCATGTACGAATCGGGACTGCATATTCCACTCATCATTCGTTTTCCCAAAGCCTATCAGCATTTAGCCTCCGGCGAGTCCGGAACTATCAGCGATCGCTTGGTAAGTTTTGTTGATTTTGCTCCTACCCTTCTTTCATTAGTTGGCATTTCGGTTCCTGATTATATGCAAGGTAATCCATTTCTGGGTGAGCAAGCGACGGAACCTCCACCCTACGTTTATAACTTTCGCGGTCGAATGGACGAGCGATTTGATATGGTCCGTTCGGTACGCGATAAGCAATTTCGCTATGTCCGTAATTACATGCCGCATAAAATCTACGCGCAGTACATTGAGTACCTGTGGCGAGCTCCTTCTATGCGTTCTTGGGAAGAAGCATATCTTGCTGGTCAACTGGACGAGGTTCAATCCGCTTTCTTTGAAGAAAAACCGGCGGAAGAATTATACGATGTAGAGGCTGACCCCCACAATATTAATAATTTGGCCGATGGCCCCGAGTACCAGGAAAAGCTTACGGAGTTGAAGAACGCCAACCAGCAATGGCTACTCGATGTTCGCGATGTTGGTTTCTTGCCGGAAGCTATGATGCTCAATATTGCCCAAGACTCATCGTCCACCTTATATGAATATACTCATTCAGATGCCTATCCTTTAGAGGAGATTATTAAGGTAGCTGAAATGGCTACCCAGCGCGACCCGCAATTTGTTGCTGAATTGATTGCCCAACTAGAAAACGAGAACGCTGTTATCCGTTACTGGGCAGCTACTGGCTGCCGAATTTTGGCACAACATGCTACTGATGCTCAACCTCAATTGCAAAAGTTATTACAAGACTCTGAAGTGAGTGTTCAGATTGCCGCTGCTGAAGCCCTGTATCACCTAGGTGAAGCTCAAGCAGCGGTTAATGTCCTTCGTGATGCACTCGCCGATGACAATATGATGGCTCGGGTACAAGCGCTCAATGTATTAGAGACCATGGATAAAGATGCGCTACCCTCTTTAGAAATGGTCCAACAACTAATTCCCGAAGATGAGAATAACCGCGGCTATGATGTAAGAGCGGCGAAGCGACTCGCTGAAAAACTCACTGAAATGAGAAATATGTGAGATAGAGGGTGCGGTTAAGGGCGTATTGCAATACGCCCGAACAGAGTGCAAATAACAACTAGCAAAATGAAAAAGATAACTAAAGACACAAAAATTGGCTGGATAGGTACCGGCGTAATGGGAGCAGCCATGGTTGATCGTTTACAAGAGTCCGGGTACTCCTGTACGGTATATAACCGAACTAAAACTAAGGCGGAAGCTTGTATTGACAAAGGCGCTACTTGGGCTGACACACCTCAGAAGGTAGCCGAACAATCCGAAGTAGTTTTTACAATCGTCGGTTTTCCTCAGGATGTACGATCCGTGTATCTAGGCGAAGATGGTGTATTAGCCGGAGCTACAGCAGAAAGTATTCTGGTAGACATGACAACTACCGAACCAAGTTTAGCGCAAGATATTTATCAGGCCGGGCAGAAACAGCAAGTGTCTACTATTGATGCTCCCGTATCGGGAGGAGATATAGGCGCAAAAAATGGTGGCCTATCAATTATGGTGGGTGGCGACAAAGAAGCCGTAAATACTGTAATGCCACTGTTTGAAATTATGGGAAAGAATATTGTGTACCAAGGCGAAGCTGGTTCAGGGCAACATACTAAGATGTGCAACCAGATTACGATTGCCGGTACCATGATTGGCGTATGCGAGTGTTTACTATACGCTCACCGTGCGGGACTTGATCTAACCACCATGCTACAGTCGATCAGTGGTGGAGCCGCCGCTTGTTGGACACTAGACAATTTGGCACCTCGGGTGGTCGATCGCAATTTTGATCCAGGCTTCTATGTAGAGCACTTTATCAAAGATATGGGTATTGCCCTAACCGAAGCCAACCACATGGGTTTAGCCTTACCGGGACTAGCAATGGTTAAACAATTGTATGAAGCAGTAAAAGCTCAGGGCCACGGAAAGCTCGGCACCCAGGCACTTATGCTTGGGTTAGAAACTCTGAATGGCACAAATGAATAACCGATCGTAATAGCTTGACCAGAGCAGTGCTATCATATAATATTTCTTATACTTTCTTAAATAATTGTATTACTATTATTTTCTGTGAATGAACCTTTTTTAGACACGTAATATCATTAATTGATTATCATCTTTAGTTAAAATTATTTTTATCATTTTTTACTGTTACAAGAAAGCGTAAAATTGGTATAATTCGTATCTGGCAAATGAGCTCCCTTTTTTCAGGGCTAAAGAAGAATAATTATACATTCTTTAATGATTATTAATTTATTAAATATTTGTTTTGTTATTCATACAAAACTATTTACTTCATGAAATCAACTACTAGTTTTGATATATTATTAATGTAATCGGTTAAACGCTTGGTACAATAAACACAACATACACGATCAAAACGAAGACCTTTCATTTAATATTTAATACCTAAACTCTTAAATTATGACGAACATTTTACCGCATCTCATGCGAGCACTCGGAATATGGTTACTATGCCTCTGGGGTTCAGCATCTCTATTCGCTCAAAACGTGATATCGGGGAACGTAACCGATGGCGAAACCGACGAAGCCTTACCAGGGGTTAACATCCTGGTTAAAGGATCAACGCAAGGTACTATTACTGACGTAAACGGTGAATACCGTTTAAATGCTCCCGCTGGTACAGAGACACTCATCTTTTCTTCAATAGGCTACCTTCCCGAAGAGATAGCAGTTGAGGGACGAAGCACGATCAATCTTGTAATGATGCCGGATATTCAAAGCCTTCAGGAGGTAGTAGTGGTAGGCTTTGGTACCCAAGAAAAAGTTAATGTTACCGGGGCAGTAGCTACTGCCGATGGCGAAGTGCTTGAAAATCGTCCGATTGCCAGCGTTGGTGAGGGATTGCAAGGGGGAATTCCTAA
>CAKZPJ010000192.1 GCA_937138955.1 uncultured Flammeovirgaceae bacterium
TGGTACTTCGCCGTAGATTACCCTGCTGATTCTCCCAAACGATTACCTGCATCCAATGCCCCACTACGATCAGATCATCATCTGCATCCTGGTCAATATCGGCCCAGGTAGCATCAGTTACCATACCAGAAATCGTTAATTCTTGGCGGTTAAACGTATTACCTTCATTAATTAGTAAGTACGAGGGAGCCGATTGAGGGTACTCTTGGGGTGAAGTACTTCCGCCCACAAATAAATCCGTATCACCATCTTGATCAAGATCAGTTGCCGCAATACAACTACCACGAAGCTCCGGTAGCTTTCCAAGCGAAAAATTTCCAGAGCCATTATTAAGATACAACCGATCCTGATGATTGACCCCACTAGTAACGTACAGGTCTAAATCTTGATCTTGATCAATATCAACCAATAGCGCGTCGGTATCTTGATGCGTTTTGTCTTGTTTTAATACTGACGGAGCAAATGTTCCGTCTCGCTGCTGGATAAAAAAGGAACTAGCGTAGCCAGCACCATTTCCTACGAAGATATCTTCCAGTTGGTCGCCATTGATATCTCCTACTGCAAAACAGGGGCCTTGGCTCGATAATGAGAATGGCAGCAACGGTTCTTCCTCAAAATCATCAATCGAGCGCATTTCGTGGATAAAAGAAAAGGGTACAACTGCTTGAAACAGGGGAAGTGAAGATAGTTTCTTCGGTAGTTCGTTGTTAGCTAATGCAGTTTGCTGACCGATGATAACTTTTTCGTTAATGTCTATATCAGTCAGGGTTTGGGTTGAGCCACTCGGCCAGTCTATCGTCAGTCGATTTATGCTTTGTTGATCCCCTAACCCGAAATGTAGAACTGGGTCTACCGACGACTGAAACCCTCGGGTGGTGGTCAGTTCCTGCAATTGCTGAGTACCGTTGTAGTAGACCGTGACTTTGGCTCCTATCCCAAAATGATTGTCTTTCTTTCCTCTTAGCTGAACTTGTAGGTAGCTCTTTCCTTGACTCAGATTTTCGTACACTATTGCTGGGTCATCCAAGTTATTGAGCACTAAATCCAGATCGCCGTCTTGATCTAAATCAGCGTAGGCGGCTCCATTGGTAAAGCCCGAAAGGTCTACTCCCCACTGGGCCGATACATCCGTAAAGCCTAGCTGATGATTGTTACGAAAGGTGTAGTTCGGCAATCTAGCTACCGGAAAGTGCGCCTGCACTTCTAAGAACGAAAGGTTTTTATCTCGCTGTTCCTGAATTTGGGTCCAGGCATCTTTGTTCTGTATATCGCGCCGGATACCGTTGGATACGAATAAGTCCTTCCACCCATCGTTGTCCATATCAAATAATAGGGTAGACCAGCTCCAGTCGGTACTAGAAATACCGGCCAGTTGCCCCACTTCACTAAAAATGGGTAGCCCTTCTTCAGTCACCCCCCGGTGAAGCTGAAGGGTATTTTGCATATACTGATAATGATGCCCCTCCTTCAGCATCCGGGAAAATTTATGGCGGCTCATGCCCACCATATTAGCTTGGTAACGATAATGGTCATCGGCTTTCATATCAGCTACGATAATATCCGGCAGACCATCGTTGTTATAATCAGCAATGTCGGAACCCATACTGGAGAAAGAAGTGTGCCCGATGCTTTCCGACAACCTCTCTTTAAAAGTACCGTCCTGCTGATTGAGATATAAAAAGTCAGGTTCAAAGAAGTCATTAGCCGCATAGATGTCGGGGTAGCCATCGTCATTCAGATCGCTGACCGTAGCACTCAGGCCAAATGCAAACCGTTGGATACCCGCTGCCTTACTAACATTGGTGAAGTACGTGCCATCGTTCCGATAAAGCTGACTGGCTTCGTTGCGTTCCGGAGTATACTTTTTTTTGAATATTTCCTCCTGATTGAAGTTGAATTTGACGGAATGGTTGACCAAATATAAATCCAAGTCTCCGTCCAGATCGTAGTCCAAGAAAGTTGCTTGGGTAGAGTAACCGTTATCGTTGATTCCCCAGTCCCGCGCTTGTTCGGTAAAGATGAAATTACCTTGGTTGATGTACAGTAGATTATTGCGAAACCCCCGATCACCCGAACGGCATACGTAAATATCCAGTAGCCCATCGTTGTTGACATCAGCCATGGTAACTCCGGTCGTCCAGAGATTCTGTTTTAGAATACCAGCCGATAGCGTAACATCAGCAAACGTTAGTTCGCCCTGGTTCCTATACAGGCGGTCGCCCACCATATTGCCGGTGAAGTAAACATCGGGGTAACCGTCGTTATCCAAATCACCGATAGCTACGCCACCTCCGTTGTAAAAGTAGGGATAGGATAAGAAGTTCTGCCGTTCGGTTTCCTGAATATTGTTGGCAAAGTCGAAAGCGGGTATCGTATCCCCGTTCTCTACCGTGAACACCGCCCGGAATAGCCTAGAATGATCTACTGCTCTTCCCGACGAAGTCTCCGGCGAATTACAGCCGAAAAAGAGCAGTAGTATGGCTTGGGTAGCGTAGTTTATTCTTCTGATCTGGTCTGATGGCATACGCATTAAGATAGCTAAAATTCCGCTTGCTATCTCATCATTGAGGGTACTGAGTTAGATTAGGGTTAAGATCTAATTCCTCCTGGGGAACCGGAAAATACTCGTGTGTTCCGGTTTGCCATCCTAACGGGCCAAGTATCTCAGCAGCCCGATTTTGGCGTTTCAGGTCAAAGAAGCGGTGTCCTTCGAAAACTAGCTCAATCCGACGCTCGTGGTAGATCAGCGACCGTAGCTCGTTCTGGTCGGTAGTAGTAAGCGGGGGTAATTCCGCTCGGGTACGAACTTCGTTAAGTGGCACTAATGCTTCGGCGGAACGACCTAATTCATTCAGAGCCTCCGCGTAGTTCAGTAGTATTTCAGCGTAGCGAAGAATTGGGAAGT
>CAKZPJ010000193.1 GCA_937138955.1 uncultured Flammeovirgaceae bacterium
GCGAGTGCTGCTTAGAGCCGACATGGCTGCTACGGACTTGATCAGCGTGCGCTCATTGAGGGGTAGCGTATGAGTGACGCCAGCCGCGCCCATGTCATTAGTGAAGGTAACATCAAAGCGATCTTCCTGAGCTTCCCACTCTAACGAGTCGCGCGGAGCTTCAAACACATTTCGTCCGGTTCCACCAATTCCGAAGAAGGTAAATGTGCCCGCGTTTTGGGTAGGAAACGTCAGGTTAAACGACAAATCCTGAAAAGAAATTGCCTCACCGCCAAAGTCTAAGCCAATTACATTCGTAAGCAGTCCGACGGTAGAATAGCGGTAATTAGCTAAATACGAGCTTTCGCCTCCTTCCGTAAATGGGCCTTCGGCAGCAAACTCGAGCCCAATTAATCCGGCTTGCACGGTGTATTCACGCTGCTGATTATTTCCCCGGCGTAGTTGCATGTCAAATGCGCCACCAACCGTGTTGCCGTAGTTCGCTGGAAATGCACCAGTCAGAAAGCGGGAATCACCTAACACTTGGGTACTTAGTACGCTTTGGCTACCGCCGCTGGCCGCCCGACGGTCACCGAAAGTTCCGGCGTTGGATAAATGATTGGGGTTCACAATATCAATACCTTCCACCCGCCATAGCATACTATTGGGCGAGTTGCCCCGTACTGAGATATGATTGGCCTGATCGTTCACTCCTACCACTCCCGGAAAAGATGTGGCTAAGCGACCCGGATCGAAAAAAGTGGCGGCAAAACGACGAGTTTCTTCTACGGTAAAACTTCGGCTACTGAGAGGGGTAATCATCTGAGGCGGAGACACTCGCTCTTCTTGTACTACTATCTCATCCAGGTTTTGGGCTGACGGAGAAAGCGTTATTTCTAGTAATTTTTCTTTACCGGATTGAACCAGTAAGCCCGGAATTTGAGAAGTTTCGTACCCAACGAACCTAACTTCCAGCACATAACGCCCGATAGGCACTTCCTGAATGACAAACTCTCCTTGTTCATTAGTACTGCTTCCTAAGTCTATTCCTTTCAGATATACGGTTGCCCCCGCTAATGGCTGAAGCGTTGCCTCCTCAACCACGGTTCCCCGTACTGTTTGAGTAATTGACTGGGCATTGAGAGTGAAAGATAATAGATAAAGTAACGCGAGAAAGATAACGTGCTTTAGCAGTGTCATGTAGGCTAATACTTATTAAACCAACAAAAACCTTGGCGTTTATATCGGTTATTTCAGAGAAGTAGATGTAAAGTAACGCTTCGGAAGGAAGCAATTTCTAAAATTAAAAATAATAGATTACGAATACCTCTAAAATACTTATTATCTACAACTTATTACTCCATAAGTTTAGCTTTTTGGGAAGCAGGAAACAACGACTTATCAATACCGGGAATGAGTTGAAGGGCGTTTTCGTAGTAAACCTTGCGCAATACGTTATCAGGCAAGTCCAAGCCGTACATCCGCCAGAAAGCGTGGTATTTTTTATGGTAAGGAAAATACTCATCGTCGGTTTCTAGCACCCGAAAGTAGGTAGGAAATTCTTCTGGCTTCCAGCTATCTTTTCCAAACAGCACTCGGTTCTGATACTGCACAAAGAAGCGACGCGCTTGCCGAGGCTGGCGGCCTAATTCGGCAATGATAGCTCCGATGCCTACGTACATATTAGGAAAGGCTTCTAACAGCATACCTAGTTTATCCAGATTATTAGCGTACCAGCCCATATGAGCATTGATGAACTTAGTATTCGGATGCTTCGCAAATACATTATGCTGCTCCTGAATGATCTGCTCCCAGGGCGCTGGATCGGTAGCGCTACGCTTACGGTTCGGTCGGGTTTTCAACTCCAGCCAGCGTTCGTTGGTACTATCCATCTCGGCCCAGAACGGGCGGGGGTCAGCTGAATGAATTAGTACTGGTATGCCTAACTCTCCGCATTTCGCCCAGATTGGATCGAGTCGTTCGTCGTCGACGGCTACCCGATTTCCGTCCGTATCCTTTACACTCATACCTAAGCTTTTATAAATTTTCAGGCCATTCGCTCCGCTTCGGGTATCTTCCTCTAGCTGTTCTACTGCCCGCCCAGTCCAGCCTTCTTTTCCAATACCTCTAAACGAGATATTCGTAAATAATATAAACCGTCCTGGGTATTGAGTTTTCACCTTCTCCAAAGATTTCACTAAATGCTCAGGAGTATTCACATCAAACCCAGCAGGTGAACGCTTAAAACCACGACCGCTCAAGTTTACCATCACCGCCATATTGAGCGTGTCCATCGCCGAAATTACCTTTGATAGATCTTGCTCCGGCATATTGTACTGATGACCGTGTACATCCACAAAAGGATACTTGGCTCGTTTTACCGGATTTTCCGGTACCACCAATGTAGAAACGGGTTCATATTCCTCAAAGCCCATGGTGGTGTCCGGTTCTTTCACCTGACTGATTGCCAGCGTTGTTGATAAACAGAAAAACAGTGCTAAAAGAGGCCTCATAGTATAACAGGATTCTCAGGGATGCTATACGAGCCTTAACACTCAAATATTTTGCATCAGGATTGGTGAATAATTAGATTTTGACAATGATATTTCGTCGGTACATAATCCAGACCGGGATGAAGCACAGCAGCAGATACAGAATGGCCCAAACGAAGGAGGCTAGTTCTGGCTGTAACCCTAGACTAACCAATCCTTGGAAACTGCCCCCTCGCAAGGTTTCACCAGCTTCGTTAATCGGAATATGAAAGGCATCAATCAGGGTACCGTGCAGTACGTAGGCGGTAATGGCATTCATGCCGAAAGCAACAAAAAATGGTGTCCAGCTACGGTAGTGCTTAACATCAATGAACCAGTACAGCGTACCTAACAGCAGTAAAGCCATACCAGAAGAAACCAGCACATAGGAACTACTCCACAAATTTTTATTCACCGGAAAACCTTGATGCCACAGATAACCCACCAAGCAGGCTAGTACTCCGGCTACCATCATCCCAATAATTTTCTGTTCAACCGATTTAGACGAACGCAGCCAGTAACCGGTAAGCACCCCGGTAAAACCCGTGACGATGGCTGGAAGAGTACTCAAAAATCCTTCAGGATCCCAAGTGACGCGGTACATCCGCCCAGGTACTATCAGTTCATCCAGCCAGGCGGCTAAATTTGTTCCGGGCTCCAGATTAGCTGGCCCCACTCCGGGCACTGGAATCAGTACCATTGCCAACCAATAGACAATTAGTGTAATCCCGCTTAGCCAAGCAACACCCCGCCAGGATAGTTTCAGGAATAGTAAACTGCACACTAGATAAACCACCGCAATACGAGGCAGCACCCCTACGTAACGCAGGTTCTCAAAATCAAAAGCTGGAAACAAAGCCAGAAATAAACCAAGGGCGTAGATAATAAAGAACCGTTTCACAATCTTAGTAACTACTCCGCCCAATGGTACGCCACTTGCTACCCGTCGGCCCAATGCTAGCGTAATAGAAATACCTACCATAAATAAGAAGAAGGGAAATACTAAGTCGGTAGGAGTCAACCCGTGCCACTCGGCATGCTGCAAGGGCGGATACACGTAGCTCCAGGAACCCGGAGTGTTCACCACAATCATCCCGATGATGGTGATGCCCCGCAGTACATCTAGCGAAAGTAGCCGTTGCTTAATTGGTTTTGAATCTTTAAGATGGGTGGGGGGAGGTACGGTAGTGGTAGTTTCGGCCATAGGTAGGTAGTGCTAACAAAGGCGAAATATACA
>CAKZPJ010000194.1 GCA_937138955.1 uncultured Flammeovirgaceae bacterium
GCCGCTCTTCCTCACTAAACCCTAAATTGTTGTTTACACCAGTTCGAAGATTGTCACCGTCGAGTAGCATAGTCACTTTACCCTGCTGATGCAGCGTGTTTTCAGTAGCGCGGGCTAGCGTGCTTTTTCCAGAACCTGATAGCCCTACCATCCAGATTACTTTGCCTTTTTGCTGTAATAAGGCTTCCTTGTCTGTCTGCTGAAGGATTGTATCAAATATGGGATAAATATTATTCAATTGTAATTAAATTATATTTTATACAAAAATAGTATAAAAATTACATTAAAAAAATATATAGCGAACTAGTTTTACACTTACCGGCTGGCTATAACAAAACGCTCACGGTTTTGAATATCTCTTTTAACTTTTGCTGAAGAAAACCCACTCTTCAATATTAGATTAGTAACTCGTTGGGCAAATAGCTCATTAACTTCAAAATAAACCTCCTTAACAGTAGTAAACTCACGGGTACAAAGCTCCGAAATTCGTCGGTAAAATAGAAGCGGATCGGTATCTTCCACAAACAATGCTTTCGCTGGCTCGTACTTTAACACATTTTGACGCATCTCTCTCGCCTCTGAACTTAGTACGTAAGGAGGATTGCTAACGATAATATCTAACTTGGATAGTCGGGGAGAACCTAAAAGAATATCCGTAGTAAGAAAATTAACCGAAACATCTTGCATCGTTGCGTTCTGTTGGGCCACGGCAATGGCTTTAGTACTAGAATCTACCGCCCAAACTTCAGCTTTGGGTAATTCTTTAGCGAGTGTAACGGCAATACATCCGCTTCCTGTACCAATATCTAGTATTGTTAACTGTGATGAGTTGCGGTGTTGCTCAACAATATGTTGAACCAATTCTTCAGTTTCGCCCCTTGGAATAAGCACGCTCGGGTTTACTATAAATTTCCGTCCGTAAAACTCGCATTCACCCAGGATATACTGAATAGGCTCCTCCTGATTCATTCGCTGAACCGAATGCACCAAATGTTGATACTGAACTTCCGGTAGCTCTACGTTCTTATCAATAAGCAAGTCAACCTGCCTGCTTCCGATAAC
>CAKZPJ010000195.1 GCA_937138955.1 uncultured Flammeovirgaceae bacterium
TATCTAACCTTTATCCATCTCTATTTCTTTAGTAACAACCCGAACCGAATGCTTTTTGGGAGTAATTCGTTCGCCTAGTTTAGCAGCGTATACTCGGGTAAACATAGCACCTACCAACAGCAATAGTGAAGAGTAAAATACCCAAACTAAAATACCAGCTAACGACCCTGCCGCACCGTAGGTAGAGGCGATCCGGGTATTGGCTAACATTAGACCGATCATGTATTTGCCAATAGTAAATAAAACTCCAGTAACTAAGGCTCCTACACTCACATCTTTCCAGCGGACTTTGGCATCTGGTAGAAATTTAAATATCAGCGCAAAAATCAGAGAGACAATCCCCAGTGATATAGCGCTGCTTGATACCTGGATAATGTATACAGTATAGTCGTTCAGAAAAATAGAATTGAGAAAATCGCGAAAAATAGACATGATGGCATCAATAATTAGTGATACCAACAGCAGAAATCCCAGAATGATGATTAGTGAAAACGATAGCAATCGGTCGCGTAAAAACTTGACTATTCCCGTTTTAGGTTTAGGCTTAACTTCCCAGATAGTGTCCAGTGCTTTTTGCACAAAACCAAAAATTACTGTAGCACTAACTAGAAGAAAAACAATACTCAGGATGTTAACGAATAGATTGGAGGTGTTCCAGCTTCGGTTTTGGATAATTTTAATAATTTCATCGGCACTGGCAGCTCCAAATAGCCCAGAAACCTGGTTAGCCAACTGATTTTGAATTTGTTCAGCATCTAGAATTGTTCCTAATGTTTGAACAATAATGATCAGTACCGAAGGAAGAGAAAAAACTGTAAAAAAGGCAATAGCGGCGGCGTAGACTACCGGATCCTGCTCCTGTAGTTTGCGAGTAGTTTCCCAGATTAGCCCCCAAGCTTCTTTAAAGAAATGTTTCATTGGATTGGGTGTAGTAGTCTAATATAACACAATCTGAATCAAATGTTTTTCGATTGATGAAGTTAAACCTATATTCTTATTAACAAACGTTTGAGAAGCGTCAGTTTTGCACTGATAACTAATATTACTGGTTAACCAGCTTAACTGTATTTTCTAAGATCATATAATCTGGCCCTTCTTTTGTCCAGAAATCTTTTAATTTACGGGGGGCTCGGGAGGGTGGTAAAGCAAACGATCCTAGCACAATATCCGCATCACCATCCTGATCGGCATCGCCGATATCCATTGTAAGCCAGTGACCATTTGCAGCTTCAGAGAAGGTTTTCATCGAAAAACCTAGTTCGTTCCCAGAAGATTGGTTTTCTAAGTATAAGAACCCTCGCTCCGGTGTTTGCTCAAAATTCGGAAAGAACGAAATAGCGGCAATATCCAAGTCGCCATCTAAATCGAAATCATGAGCCATTGCTTTTGAAGCTCCAGCCATTGCCTGAAAGTAGTTTTTTTGAAACTTTCCTTCATCAGACTGTAAATATATCCGAATACCGTGGTAGGGCTTAAATACGGTAGAGTAATCGGCGTTGTCACCATTGGTATACAGCAGATCGGGTAGTCCATCATTATTGAAATCCGCCATCTCGAAGTAGCTAGAACCATATACTGGAGGGAAACGTAATTGCACTTGAGGTCTAAATCGGCTATTCCCTTGATTGTACCAGGTAATGATACGCTCATCTCCCTGAGCAATTAGTACAGTAACATCGGGTAGGCCATCCTGATCTATATCCGCAATTTCTATCTTCCTTGCCCCCGGACTGTTTATCAAAACCTGTTTTTGTATGCCCCTTCTTGACGAAATTTCGTAGTAAGCTAGTTGCCCTAAGTAATTGCCAAACTCGGCGACTAGCCAACCAGGTGTTCCTTTGGAATTAAAGCCAGTAGGCGTGAAGTGAACAGGCCTCCGCAGGTTACCTGGTATCAGCAGCGATAAACGGTTTTGGCCATCAACCTGCCATAGCTTTCCTTTGGGCTGATCAGCTGGATTCATAATCCCCATTGTTAGTACCTGATATCCACTCTCCGGATGAATGTACAGATCAGCGGGAGGGCTACTCAGCGTAACGGAATCCTTGATAGTTTGCTTACTATCTATTTTATACAATTTGCCCTGAGCGTTTCCTAACCAAAGATGCCCGGTAACGGTATCGATATGAGTTAATGTGGTAGTAGGAATAAACTGCGTAGTAAGCCGGACAGGGTGAGGCCGAAATTCTGCTAGCAAAGTTTTTATCTTGGTAGAAGCAGGCTTCAAGAGGCTATCGGGCGCCTGTTCATGGTAGTATTCTACTAGCATATTCCAGCTTTCTTCGGATAGTTGGGGTTCTTCAGGGAAAACACCTGCCTGTCGCACCAGATAATCGTCGTACATTGATAGTCCCTGGTACGGCTCCCGAGCGGTAGCTCGAATACCCAAGCGATGGCCCATTCGGGGCAGTACGCTTTCTACCCAAACAGTTTTCGGTAATAAGCTCGGTTCCGCAAAGGTATGACAGGCCTGACAATAGCGATAGGCCAGTTGTTCGCCCGATAAAAGTAAAGCGCTATCGGTGGCAGGAAATTGTAGCGGAGGGGTTTTCATTGCCTCAAATCGTACCGAATGCTCTTGTCTACCGCACCCTAGCAAGAGGAAGGTTATTCCTATCCAGACTCGGAAGGTTATCATTCAGTTGGTGCTAGGTTCACAACTCGATTATTCCCGCTAAAATTATAGATGGTAGCACTTACTGCGGAATGGGGCATAGCGATCTGGCGAGTAACCTGAGAGAGATACGTAGAACCATAGTAGAACTCCTGTTTTATAGTTGATCCGTCCGCCAGCGTTACTTCAGCCCAACTATCCAGAAGTTGTAACTGAATTACAGGGTTTTGTTCTGCGGAAGAAAGATTGGTATAGACCAGCAGACTATCTTGATTTTGAGTTACTAAAAATACACTTTCCCCTTTGCCGCCTCGTAGTTCAGTTAATCCCTTAGCATCGCCGGGTACGTACCACCCACTTTCGTTCATAGATCGCGGTACAAATTTCCCTTCGCCGTTCCCTTCCAGATACAAGCCATTCAGCGCGTTATAGCGACCCGTAGCAATCTCGGTGGCGTAATTGTTCCCAACGGCTAAAATATCTAAGTATCCATCCTGATTCACGTC
>CAKZPJ010000196.1 GCA_937138955.1 uncultured Flammeovirgaceae bacterium
ATATTAAATTTTTACGATGTACACTAGCACTCAAATACTTAATATGAAACAAATTTTAGTTTACTGGATAGTCTTTTTAACCAGCATCACCGCCTTCAGTCAAACCGAAAATCAACAACTAACGCTGGAAGATATCTATCAGAACGGAACCTACCGTCAGGAAGGCTTTGGACCAGTACGATGGATGAAGGATAGTGAGGGTTATTCCACGCTGGAACCCAATGCTACGTTAGAGGGAGTAGATATCGTCCGCTATGAAGTGAAATCTGGGGCAAGATCGGTACTGGTAGACGCTCAGCAATTGGTTCCCGAGGGAGAAAGCCAGCCATTGTCCGTACGAGATTACGTGTGGTCGGAGGATAATGACAAACTCATGATCTTTACTAATACCCGGAAGGTCTGGCGGTTGCACACTCGGGGCGATTATTGGGTGCTTGATTTACCGAGTGGTAAACTGCAACAATTAGGTAAGTCCGTTCCTCGCGCTACTATGATGTTTGCTAAGTTCTCACCGGATGCTTCCCAGGTAGCCTACGTCAGCAAACTTAATATTTTTGTAGAAGACTTAGGTAGCGGTGATATAAAGCAAATCACCGATGATGGGGGCGATAATATCATTAATGGCACTTTCGACTGGGCCTACGAAGAAGAGTTTGGAGCTCGCGATGGCTTCCGATGGAGCCCAGATGGTACGCATATCGCCTACTGGCAGTCTGATACCGAAGGCATCGGGACTTTTTACATGATTAACAATATTGACTCAATCTATTCCCAGCCCATTCCGCTGCCGTACCCCAAAGTAGGTACCGATAATTCGGCGGTGAAGGTCGGGGTGGTAAGTGCTGAAGGGGGCAATACCCGCTGGTTTGATGTTCCCGGCGATTCTAAAAATAACTATCTGGTCCGAATGGATTTTATCCCAGATTCGGATGAAGTCATGATCCAGCAGATTAACCGACTTCAGAATACCAACAAGGTATGGGTCGGCGACATTAATACGATGGCGTTGAACAATATTCTGACCGATAAGGATGATGCCTTCTTAGACGTTCACGATAATATCCAGTGGCTAGACGATAATCAGTATTTCACCTGGACCAGTGAGCAAGATGGCTGGAAGCATTTGTATAAAGTATCCCGCGATGGTAAAGAAATGGATTTGATTACTAAGGGAGACTTTGACGTGGTGCGAATCAATCGTATTGACCCTAAAGGAGGCTACGTTTACTACATTGCTTCGCCCGACAACTATACTCAGCGCTATCTATACCGAAGTAAGATAAACGGAAAAGGAGATGCCGAACGAGTAACTCCCGATGATACGTCCGGGCAACACGCTTACCAAATATCCGCTGATGCCCAATGGGCTATCCATACCTACCAAAGTTCTACTACTCCCCGTACTATTTCTCTGGTGAACCTGAAGAATCATAAGCGGATAAAATCGCTACAAAACAATCAGGCGCTAAAGGACAAAGTTGCCGCTTTAAATCTCAGCTATCCGGAATTTATCAAAGTAGATATTGGTGAAGCGGAATTGGATGCCTGGATGGTTAAGCCTCCTAATTTTGACCCCGCAAAAAAGTACCCAATCATATTTTACGTCTACGGCGAACCAGCGGGTTCAACTGTACAGGATAAGTGGGGGGATTTGTGGAATCAGTATATGGCTCAGCAGGGTTACATCGTTATGAGTGTGGACAATCGAGGCACTAAGGTTCCGAGAGGCCGAGACTGGAGAAAATCTATCTACCGACAAATCGGGATATTGGCAGCTCACGATCAGGCGAAAGCTGCTCAAAAGATATTTGAAATGTTTGACTTTATTGATACCGAACGAGTGGGTATGTGGGGCTGGAGTGGAGGCGGACAAATGACCATGAACTGCATGTTCCGCTACCCTGAAATCTACCAAACCGGAATTGCTGTTTCCTTTGTTTCGGATCAGAAACTTTACGATAACATTTACCAGGAAAGATACATGGGCTTACTATATGATAATCAGGAAGGCTATAAAAACGGTTCGCCCATTACGCACGCCTATAAGCTAGAAGGCAATTTGATGATTATGCACGGTACGGCCGACGATAACGTGCATTACCAGAGTTTTGAGATGCTGGTTAATGAGCTTATTATGCATAATAAACTATTTAGCATGATGGCCTACCCCATGCGCTCTCATAGCATTTCGGAGCGGGAAAATACTTCTTTGCACTTACGTAGAACGATGGAAAGGTTTTGGCTAGAAAATCTCTAGTCAGTGTGGTTAACATAGTATTGTGTTTTGATAAAATACAGGAAAAGCACTTAGCGGAATAATCTTACTTTTGTTATTATAAGGTTTCACATTCAAATAAATTTTTAACACTATGAAAGTTACTTGGCAAGGAGTTTATCCGGCCCTAACCACCAAATTCACTAAAGATGGTCGATTAGATCAAGATTTTTTTGAACGAAGTGTAAATGCTCAGCTTAAAGCCGGAATTGATGGACTAATATTGGCTGGTTCATTAGGGGAGGCGAGTTCCCTAACCGAAGATGAGAAATGTGCGCTGGTTAAATATGCCGTTCAACTCGTTGATGGTCAGATACCCGTTGTCCTCAACATTGCCGAGCAAACTACCCGAAGTGCGGTAAAGCAGGCCGAAGATGCCCAAGCTTGGGGAGCCAGTGGCATTATGATGTTACCGCCCATGCGGTACAAAGCAACCGATGATGAAACCGTCGCCTACTTTAGTACGGTAGCCGATTCCACAGATCTACCTATTATGATCTATAATAATCCGATAGATTATAAAATCGATGTCACCCTAGATATGTTGGAGGAACTGTCGCGCCACGATAATATTCAAGCGATCAAAGAGTCTTCTAGAGATGTAACCAACATAACCAAACTAATCAACCGCTTTGGGAATAGATTTAAAATACTGAGTGGAGTAGATACTTTGGCATTAGAAAATCTCGTCTTAGGTGCCGACGGATGGGTGGCCGGTTTGGGATGCGCCTTCCCAGAAGAGACCGTAGCAATCTACCGCTTAGTGCTCGCCAACCGAATAAAGGAAGCCGTAGAAATCTACCGATGGTTTTTCCCGCTGCTGGAACTAGATGTGTCGCCTCAACTGGTTCAAAACATAAAATTGGCCGAAGCTCAAACCGGCTTAGGTACCGAATACATGCGTGAGCCCCGACTTCCCCTTTCCGGTCAGGAACGAGAGCGAGTGCTTAAAATCATCAACGATGGAATCGCCAACCGTCCCACTCTTCCTGAATACCTGGAGTTAGAAAAGTTAGAAATATATTGAAATCAGAACAATATGTTTGACCGCCAGGTATATATTGATCGCAGGCGAAAACTAAGAACTCAACTCGGCAGTGGGTTAGTACTATTATTAGGAAACGATAACAGTAGCATTAATTTCGCCGACAATCACTACCCGTTCCGGCAGGATAGCACATTTCTGTACTATTTTGGCGTAAATCAACCGGGCTTAGCGGGCATCGTTGATGTTGATAACGATCAAGAGTTTTTGTTCGGTAATGAGCCTGAATTAATTTCTGTTATCTGGGAAGGGTCTAAACCTTCGTTACACGAATTGGCCGTAAAGGCTGGCGTAGAGAATTTTCAATCATTCCAGCATTTGGATACGATTATTCAAGAAGCTCGCTCTGTTCATCGGAAGGTTCACTTTTTGCCTCCTTACCGACCTGAACACGAAAATACTCTAAAAAATTGGCTGGGGCTGCAAGATACTTCCTGGCAGGAGCAAGCTTCGGTAGAATTGATAAAAGCTGTTGTCAACCAGCGATCTTACAAAAGTGAAGAAGAGATTGCGGAAATTGAAAAAGCGGTAGATACTAACGTAGCCATGCAACTGGCAGTAATGCGTTCGGCTCAAGCCGGAATGAAAGAAACCGAACTGCTGGGGCTTCTTTCTCAAGTTGCACTTAGTAACGAAGGAAGCACTTCTTTCCCGCCTATTGTGACGGTTGACGGCCAGATTCTTCATAATAATAGCTACCATAACACACTGGCTGCCGGACAAATGCTCTTGTGCGATTGCGGAGCCGAAAGTAGTACCCACTACGCAGGTGATCTTACCCGTACCTTTCCGGTAAACGCAACTTTCGATACCCGGCAACGAGAAATATACGAGGTCATTCTCAACGCTCACCAGACGGCAATAGATGATCTAAGACCAGGAGTCTTATTTAAGGATATACACCTACTCGCCTGCGAGAAACTAGTAGATGGGCTGAAAGGTATTGGTTTAATGCGAGGTGACAGTCAGGAAGCAGTACAGGCCGGAGCCCACGCCCTATTCTTCCAGTGTGGCCTAGGACATATGATGGGGCTGGACGTACACGATATGGAAAACTTGGGCGAACAATTTGTCGGTTACACTCCCGAACTCACCCAAAGCACCGAATTTGGCCTACGATCTCTACGGCTGGGCAGAGCACTAGAACCCGGATTTGTACTAACGGTAGAACCCGGTATCTACCTAATCCCCGAACTCATCGACTTATGGCGAAGCACCCATAAAAACTCCGACTTTATCAACTACGACAAAGTAGAAACCTACAAAGATTTTGGCGGCATCCGTATGGAAGATGACTTTTTGATTACCTCAGAGGGAAGCCGCCAACTAGGGAGTTCGTTACCGCTGACCGTTGCTGAGATTGAAGAAGTGAGAAGCAGTAGTTTGAGTTGATTTCTAAGACTATTGGTTAACCAGTGAGGTTATGAGAAAACCTGCCTGTTCCTGGCTCGAATAAGTGGTGTCATTTTAATCTTGTCGTTTGCTCGGTTCGCCTTATTTCACAACCCAAAACATGGCGTTTATAACCAATTGAAATACTAAGAAGCTGTTTGAGTTAATTATTTGATGCGAAAACAACGGATTTTGAGGCGA
>CAKZPJ010000197.1 GCA_937138955.1 uncultured Flammeovirgaceae bacterium
CTTATGACCGCACCAATTTACAATAGCTCCGTGTATCGGTCCCATTAAGTAGTGTAGTGGCAATAAGCCGTACATCCACCAGTGTGTTCCTGGTAGTTCAGCATAAGAAATTGCCCAGATATAAAACAAGCTGTACATCACCCCCCAACCTACTCGCACGTACCAAAGGTCAGCAAACTTGTCAAAGGCAGGCCAATCCGGTAAATCTTTGGTGAACCGAGCTTCCGGCTCTACTTCGTGATCCAAAATATTGTTATAGATGTTCTTAGTTTCCCACATCATGGAGAATAAGTTTTCAGTATGATGAGGCGAATGAGGATCGTCTTCCGTGTCGCTGTAAGCGTGATGCATTCGGTGCAATACAGCGTAGGCGCGAGGACTTAGGTACGATGACCCCTGAGTAAGCCACGTTAGCAAATAGAATACTTTTTCCCATATCGGGTTCATCACAAACATCTTGTGCGCCGCGTAGCGGTGCAAAAAGAAAGTTTGGAAAAACAATGAGAAATACCAGTGAGCTAAGAAGAGTGCAATGATAATCACAAATGAATAATTTTAGTGGTAAATGAATTGGTTGGGCAAATATACAAAATATGAGTGATCTTAAACGATTGCAGAACGCAATTATAGGCTAGAACTACTCAAAATATGACTCACTAACAATGCGTGCTGATAAGAAGTTCTCGTATCTTGACTTTCTATTCTGCCTGCGTGAACGCAAAAGCAATAATATTGGCTCCCATTTTTAAAGCTTGTCGGCGTACCTCTTCCGGATCATTGTGAATTCGCTGATCTTCCCAACCATTACCCAAGTCGCTTTCGTAGGAGTAAAAACAAACCAGTCGCCCCTCATATAATAGGCCAAAACCTTGCGCTGCCTCTCCGTCGTGCTCATGAATCTTAGGTAGACCTTTCGGAAAATTGTATTTCTGATTATAAATCGGGTGATCAATAGGTAGCTCCACGAATTCCAGTTCAGGAAACACTTTTTTCATTTCAAGCCGGATAAACTCATCTAAACCGTAGTTATCATCTACATGTAAAAAGCCTCCAGAAATTAGATACTTTCGCAGATTTTCAGCTTCATCATTGGTCAATACAATATTTCCGTGACCAGTCATGTACACATACGGGTACAAAAAAAGCTCAGGACTACCTACATCTACCACCTCTTCTTCCAGTGCTAGATTAGTATTTAAATTGCTATTACAAAAGTCGATTAGGTTAGGTAAAGCCGTTTTATTAGCGTACCAGTCGCCCCCACCTTCGTACTTCACTTTAGCAATCATAATACCCTGAGCTACTACCAACTGCCCTGAATTCCCTAGCAGAAGCAGCAGGAGTAGTACTTTATTAAAGTTACGAGCAAGGAGGGTTGGCATCAAAAAAGTTATTTAGAAGCTAAATACTAGCTTTCAAACGACCCAGTAGTAAAAATCGTTTACCGGCTGCCTTTTTTCTTTTTTCAATTAATGCTTTGCAATATAAGGCTCCATTTAGCTGGCTAAATTATCAATATTTCATTTTTCTTGAATATTAATCATCTAACAAATATTCGTAATTATTAAAATTATCTAATGAAAACCCGCTGTTTATTGATTCAATCATACTGCATATCTGCTTTTTTTACAAATTATCTTTATATTCGTGTTATTAATCTATCACTGAGTGGCTTGTTCCACATATTTTATCACCTATCTATTATCTATCGCTGTCACTCCTTCTAACTAATACCCTATAAACTATGAAAAAGATTGAAGCCATTATCCGGACTTCCAAATTTGAACAGGTGGTAGAAGCACTAGCCGATGCTGGAGTTGCTTTCCTGTCATTCTACGATGTTAAAGGGCATGGCCTAGAAAAAGAATATCGCACCTACCGTGGTACTACGTATGATGTAGGCTATATCCCTCGTACCAAACTAGAAATTGTAGTATCCGATGAGTTTCTACAAAAAGCGATTGATACTATTCTTGGTAATGCCAAAACTGATAAAGTGGGAGACGGAAAAATCTTTGTTACCCATTTAGATGAAGTCTATCGAATTCGTACGGGCGAAACGGGGCATGAGGCAGTTAACTAGTACCAATTAGCAATATTATTCTATCGTATCTACTTCTTACATTTTATTAAAATCTACTATATCCTATGGAAGGAATTTTCACTACCAATAACTTATGGATGATGATGGCAACCATCTTGGTGTTTATTATGCACCTGGGTTTTGCCTCGCTTGAGTCCGGTCTTACTCAATCTAAGAATACCGTCAACATCTTATTTAAAAATGCTACAATCTTACCCATTGGGCTACTTACTTACTGTCTGTGGGGCTTCAATATTATGTACCCCGGCGGCGATTTTGCCGGTGGTTTCTTTGGATTTGCTGGGTTTGGCCTGGATATGCCCGAAGGCGAGGCAGGATTAGCCGGTTATGCTGACGGTGCCTATACTTATTGGACTGACTTCATCTTCCAAGCTATGTTCGCGGCCACCGCGGCTACCATTGTGTCGGGTGCCGTAGCCGAACGTATTAAACTACATAGCTTCCTTATCTTCACCGTTATCTATGTTGGGTTAGTGTATCCCGTGGTTGGTATGTGGAAATGGGGTGGTGGTTTCCTAGACGCGATGGAAACCCCATTTTACGATTTTGCTGGCTCTACTCTGGTTCATTCAGTAGGTGGTTGGGGCGCACTAGTAGGCGTAATGCTACTCGGTGCTCGGTTGGGCAAATACGTTGATGGTAAAATTCGACCAATTCCCGGTCATAGTATGCCACTAGCTACCATTGGGGTTTTCTTGCTATGGTTTGGCTGGTACGGATTTAACGGCGGTTCGGTACTAAGTGCTGATCCTGGACTAGTGTCGCTGGTGTTCGTAACTACCTCCTTGGCCGCTGCTGCCGGAGCCATTGGTGCTTTAGTAACCGCTTTGATTGTGGTTCGCTCCAACGATCTATCAATGGTACTCAACGGTATTTTGGGCGGACTAGTAGGTATCACTGCTGGAGCTGATCAAATGGGCGTAACTGATTCTATTATTATTGGCTTAGTTGCAGGAGCCTTAGTTGTACTCGCTGTCGTTTTCTTTGACCGGATGAAACTAGACGACCCAGTTGGAGCCATCTCAGTTCACTTAGTATGCGGCATTTGGGGAACGTTGGCCGTAGGAATTTTCGGAGCTTTAGCCGGAGGAGCACAATTTGTTAGCCAGTTGATTGGCGTAGGAGTCATCGGTGTTTTCTGTTTAGTTTCGGCCTTACTTATTTTCTATGTACTTAAAGTCACCATAGGCATACGTGTATCTAGGGAAGAAGAAATTGAAGGTCTGGATATTGGTGAGCATAAAATGCGAGCTTACCCTGATATGGTGGAAGACCACACGCAGGACAAAGTATTCAGCTAAATAAAGCTTAAAAAGAGTTTTTAAAAGCTGCTCTATCGGTTAGAGCAGCTTTTTTCATATCTGATTGTCAGGTAATTTTAATATTGGCAAATTTCCCTTAGATTTGCGACTCTTTACAGTAATCGCTGTAATCTGCACTCGTAGTTCAACTGGATAGAATACCAGATTTCGGCTCTGGGGGTTGAGGGTTCGAATCCTTCCGAGTGCACTTTAATGTAAGCGCAACTTATTATAAATCAATAGGTTGCGCTTATTTTTTTGGTCAACTGTAGTAATAGTGCTAATAAGATTTAAAATATTGACTTTTTGACAAATACTTTTTAGACCTAGTAGATAGCTTTGCGCTCAAATAGATTCAAGTACGAAATACTTCTTGAGTAACAGATACTAATTATCTATGACGCGGACAGAATTCTTACAAGTATGTGGCGCACTAGGATTGAGCGGACCACTCCGAAATATAGGCACTTCTCTCAGCAATCAGCATTCCCCGAATTACCAGGGTAATATCATCATTATTGGTGCGGGAGCCGCCGGACTGACTGCGGGATATATGCTGAAGCAGCGAGGCATTAGCTTCAAAATTCTGGAGGCTAATACTAGCTACGGCGGAAGAATGAAGGTGCTTGACGACTTTGTTGATTACCCCATTGGACTGGGTGCCGAATGGATTGCTTCCGGTACCCTGCTCTTTGATCAAATCGCTAACCGTCGGGGTGTTTCTGCGCAGATTGATACCGTAGGCTACACCCAAGACGATAAATACGGAGTGTGGTACAACGGTAAACTTGTAAGAAATGACTTAGGTACGTTAACCTACCGAAGATTTGTCAATAGCTCTTGGTTCGACTTCTTTGAGAAATTTATTATTCCCGAAATAGCGCAAGACATTCGTTACGAAAGCGTTGTACAATCGATAGACTACACTGGCAATAAGTCAGTGGTGAAAACAGTAATATCTGAATTTGTGGCTGATCAGGTAATTGTGACCGTGCCGCTAAAAATGCTGAAAGATGAAAGAATACGCTTTAACCCTCCCCTACCCAAAAAGAAATTGAAAGCTATTGATGATGCGGTGGTTTGGGACGGATTTAAGGCGTTTATAGAATTTAAAGAGAAATTCTATCCTGCGTTTGTAGACTTTGTGATCAATCCGGAAACTGACGGTCAGGTATCGTACTACGATGCGTCGTTTGGACAGAATAGCAAAAAAAACGTCCTGGGTCTATTTGCGGTAGGTGAACCGGCAAAAAAATACGGTGCGTTGCATCCTGACGATGTGAAGGACTACCTCTTAGCCGAGCTGGATGAGATATTTCCTAATCAGGCTACTCCCAACTACTTGCAGCACGTCGTTCAAAATTGGTCAACCGAGCCGTACGTAGAAGGGGCTTACATCAGTGATTATACGGATGAGCGCGTAGTACGGACACTGCAAGCTTCGGTCGACAATAAGGTATATTTTGCCGGTGATTGCTACACCTCGGGCCGAGACTGGGGCAATGTGCATAACGCCGTAGCGTCGGCTCAAGCTAGCGTCAAGGAAATAGTAGGTTAACGGCCATTGATGGTACTATGAAACAGCTTTTTTTGCTACTCACTCTTTTAATCACTAATTGCCTGCACGCTCAGAAGATTGATAAGCAGGACTTATACCGAACTTGGTATTTAGATAAATACTCAGACGCAGAGGAATACTACCTGCCGCCCAAGAAGGAAATCGGAGACTATATTACCCTACGGAAAGATATGACTTACGAAGCTCAGTCAGAAGGCGTATTAGATTCCGGAACGTGGATGCTTAATACCAATGGTAGTTATCTGGAACTAAAGGGTAGTAGCCAAGAAACCCAGAAGCTATATGTGTATTTTGTCTCGCCCAAGTCGTTAGTCGTCATCTATGATGTGGATGAGTATCGTATCTGGGAGGTTCACTACGTTTCGTCAAAATAGGTTCTACAAATGAGGCTGAACTACTTAATTTTATGTTTGCTACCGTTTACGTTTACCAAAGTATTTGGTCAAGAAACCATTGCCCTAAGACCTGCCGTTTTTAACCTGTCTACGAACGGAGTGTACGTGATGGCGGTTCAGGATGAGCGCACCCATCGTGATCTGGGAACTCACAAAAATCTCGATGGCAATAAGGTAACGCTGTATATGGATCAGGGGGCGGAACAAGCCATCAAAAGCTTCTACGAAGCCTCCATGCCACCACGACTAGATGGAAAGCCGATTCTTATCAAGATTAAAGCACTCAATGTACAGGAGTCTAAAAGAAGAATGAACGGTTTTATCGCTTGGGTGGCGCGCGCTCACATAGACCTAGTTTTTCTGGAGAAACAATCGGGTGAATGGAGCGAAGTCTTTACGATCAAACACAACGAAGACCAGGTTTTTGGGCTATACGATAAGCGAAGTTTATACAATACGCACGAAAGAAGAATACGAGCAGCATTGGAATACTGTATGCAAGCCTTTCTAAATACGTACGAAGAACAAAAAGATTTAGCAGAAAATCATTTTAACGTATCTAGAAGGCGACACCCAGTCGAACCTAGATTGGGTCAATGGTTTAATTTGGTAACAGCTAAAGCATTACGTAGCACCTACTTTGAGGGCTACGGCGTAAGCTACACCGGATTTGTGGATAGCGAAAAGGGGTTAATACGTCCGTACGAAACCTCGTTTGAAGTAACCTGGGCCCGACCAGAGGTTGCCGAAGAAAATGGCTTTAGGGAGGTAAACTCATTTGTCTTCCGGCCCGAACTGTATTTCTTTTACAAGCGGATCACTCGCGGTATCTACGCTTCGCTGAGTGCTAATGTACCGGTTGGATACGAATCACTGGAAGACTTGGAAGGCGATAATTCTTTCAATTTTGTGATTGGCGCGGGAGCGAGCCAGGGTCTACGCATTATTCCTTGGGAAAGACGGGGACTGGTAATCGGTGCCGATTTTTTTCAGCAGTTTGAAACCTCCAAAGTCTATCGATTCGATGCAGGAGTTGAGGTAGTAGTAGGCATAAATTTTTGAAAAAATGTATCTGCTTGCACCTGCGCCGAGAACGCTTTGGCACAATATGGTCGGTCGTTGCTAACCTCAACACCCTGGAAATAGAGCGAGCAGAGTCAAAACCAAATATGACGAATTACCAATCGGAAAAGCGCTTAAGCTGGTGGCTGAACAAGCGTAACCGTCGTTAACAGATTTGCCCATGAACAACCTTTTATCATTATCAGAAGATAAAACCCTGGTACGTGGTCTACGGCGGGGAGAAGAGCGTGCGTATCGTCAATTATTTGAGCAATACTATGGCTCATTAACTATCTTTGCCCTTCGCTATCTGAATGACAAAGAGAGTGCTAAGGAATTGGTGCAGAACGTATTTTTGGTATTGTACCGAAAACGTGAGGCGATTATTATCAAACAGGATCAGGCTATCAAAGCGTACCTTTACAAGAGTGTGTATCACGCTTGCCTGAACGAGCGGCAACAAAGCCAGACCCGACGGCGACATGAGCAGCAGGCTGCCCAAGCCCAGGCCACGACCGATTATACGGATACATTAGTAGAAGCGGAAAACGTAGCCCGTATTTACCAAGCGATTGAAACCTTGCCCACCCAGTGCCGCCGGATTTTTAAGTTGAACCGGCTGGAAGGCCTGACTAATCAAACGATAGCTACGCAGCTTAAGCTCTCGAAAAGAACGGTAGAAACCCAGATTAGCAAAGCCCTACGTTTATTGCGGCAACAGCTATTGCACTAATTGCTTGATAAACGTAAAGTAAAATCGAAGTTTATGCGGAAATTCAACGTTCTGCTTTTATCTTTATAGTCTGTTAAGCTTCATCTGACATAGCATCTAGTTTCTTAAAAGGCGACTTCAATCAGAGAGGTCCGTCTTGCACGAAAACCTCCTTGTTTTCAGTGCCCTGGATAGCTATGCCCCCCGTTTTCATTCAAAATTTCCAGTAACAAACCACTGATCTGCTAGTCAGTCGCTGTAAACTATTGTGCGATGTGGTTGGCAATTCATAGTGGATTATTTACCACTTATACGATGAAACATAAACAGTTAATTAGTCGAGATATAGAGCTATTTTATACCCGAGTCTCTGAAGAAACCAGGCTTGAAAAAGGAATGGGTGTATTCGAGTTTGAAAGAATCAAATCACTCATTGAGAAGTACATTACCGTCAACCGTGCTACGGTGATTGATGTAGGGGGTGGCACCGGAAAGTATGCTGAGTGGCTGGCTAGAAAGGGGCACCGGGTTCATCTGGTAGATCCCGTGCTAAAGCACATT
>CAKZPJ010000198.1 GCA_937138955.1 uncultured Flammeovirgaceae bacterium
AGCTCTTTAGCTCTTTAGCTCTTTAGCTCTTTAGCTCTTTAGCTCTTTAGCTCTTTAGCTCTTCTGCCTTCCCGAGACGTCTCTCAATTTCTTAGCAACCAAATCAATTTTACATATGAATTATTCGATTCAGGGGCACCTCTGTGCCTATCTCTGCGATGACTGTCAGGAAGATTTATTTCCGGCTACCGTACGTTTGTACCGCGTTAAATATAGTGATGACGCTAATCGCCGTATCGCGAGTGACCCTAAAGAAACTATCCAGATACTGGATGAAAAGGCCATAAAAGCCAAGGAAAAACGGTTACTAGCGGAAGCCCCTACCGACCAAAAAGGAAATTTTACATTGAAATTAAATAGCGACCGGCAAGATTACAACGGTGAAGCTGTTGAGATAGATGTGCTGGTCAAGGCAGTTCCTAACCAGAAAAAACAAAAGAAGAAGCACGACCCCGTGCAGTTCACAATTACTGTTTGGCAGCCTAAGTGGCGCGAACGAGAGAATGGCTTAGCAGCTGTTTGGGACAACTGTTTATCGGCTCGTTTTTGGTGCGGTATCCGCAGCCTCTTCGATGCTTGGGTTATCTGCGGTAAAATTCTCGATTGCCAAAACGATAACCTACCTATTGAGAATGTGAAGGTAACTGCTTTCGATGCCGACTGGCTTAAAGATGATGTTTTAGGTTCGGCCGTTACTGATGGTAATGGACATTTTAGAATTGATTATACCAGCAACGATTTCAAACAAACATTTTTATCGCCAGTGGTAAATGTTGAGACTCCGTTTCCACCCTTCAATAGTGGGCCGGATGTGTACTTCAAAGTAGAAACTACCGGATCGCCTTCTACCGTATTTTTAGAAGAAGAACGGCAGGATGGTCGCGCAGCAGATCGGAAGGATATTGGTAACTGTTTTTGCGTTGATCTTTGTATTGATCCCAAACTAATACCACCGCCACCGCCCACCGAATATGAACCAGCACTCTTTACTCATGTGGGGGCTTATGAAATACTGACTCAGATTGATACTGACGGATTTACCAACGATAGTCAGAAAAATGCCTTCACCAAGAATATTCCGCTGAACGGAGATTTGCCCGGTGGCTACGCCAGCAATGAAATGGAGTATCGCTTTCGAGTTATCAACGTTAATACATCAACCGAACTAAGTGCGGCTCAGGTTATTAATCTGATACAAACGACAACGATTGGTTCGGTACAGCGCGTGTTTCCTCATGACCCTTCAGTAGCTGATTCTATTCCTGGTATTGGTTACTTCCGAACGTTTCCGTATTATCTCAAAAACCCGGGAGCTACGCACAATGTAGACCCTGACACGGATGGGTGGATTAAAGTGCCCCGACTAAATAACCCCGAAACTACCGGACTATTTAAAGCATCATTTGGTAGCGGAGTATCATTGGCGGTAATTGATACCGAACAATTGTTTGACGAGTCGTTTGACCTGAATAACCCTACCGTACACGTAGCGGGTAATACCATGAATGCATCGGATCGCTTCGCTGGACCTGATCCTACGTTCAGAATTATTTTTGAAGCCCGGGAAGTAGGTTCATCTACCTTGTCATCAATTAATACCCTTGATAAGATCGTGGTTTGGAACGGTGGTTTCGCCCAAACCCGCCATCCTAATTGGGCAGGCGGACTGTTTACTCTAAAAGGCGTTTGCATGGTGGATCTAGATGAACTTATCGGGGCAGATTCAGGCTGTAAGAAACTCAGTAGCACGGTAAATGCTCGTTATACTTGTTACCATCCGTATATTGAGTCAGCTACCCTTCAGTTAGTTAGTAATACGGTTCCGCCTCCCGTTAATTTAACTATTGATAGTAACGAAGAGGCTTCGGGTACTGAAACCTACAGCGGACTTATTCCCTGTGCCTATATTCTTAAGCTTAGTACCCGTTACCGATTAACTTCTGGCTACGGACGACGAAGTGATGCTTTTGATCGTGACGAACTGGCATTCTGTGTAGGAGAATAGAGTCTGACCTCTCCATAATTAATCAGAAGAAGTCTTATCTAAATCCACCCCGGCGTAGTACTGCGTGTCTACGTTGAGGGTGGATTTGGTATAATAAGTGATTTGTCCGGTATGATAGGAGAAATGCTCAGTTACGTGAACCAGAATAGCTAGTACGCTTTCCTCAAAATCCTGCACATTACGCTTTTCAGTCAGAGCTTCTGGGGTAATTCGGGTTAACGCCTGATCTACTTCAGTCATCAAACTATCCAAGTTACGGATGAGCTTTTTAGTAGGAATCGGTTCGGTTTCAGCAAACTCCTGCGAACGCTGACGGTGATCAGTCTGACCGTCAATACCACTCAGCACCCACTGCCGTAAGTTACCCATCAGGTGCAATACCAAATTCCCTACGCTAACGGTTTGCTCATTCGGCCTATCCCAAATTTGCGGTTCGTTCAACAGATGCAGACACTTTTTAATACGCGGTACCGACTCTTCAATAATACGTCGTCGTACCTCATCAACCAACGTCTGAGTGATACGGTCAGACAAAGTGCTCATAGTGTTATAGTGCGTAGTGTTAAGGTTTTAAATATACAATATACATAGATGCATTATAACACAGCAACACAAATAACTATAAACACCAGAGTCTAGAAATCATAATCTACAATCTGCTGAAGGTGGTGTTCTTGATGAGCTACATAATCTTGGTACAGCCATTGCATAGTTTTTAGCTCGCCGTTACCAATATCGCAGAGTTTATAAAGCGCTTCTTCGGAGGCTACTTCCATCAGTATAATAATCTGGTGCTGATGCGATTGCCAGCAACGAACGAGTACTTCGGTAGTCCACTCTTGGTACTGGTGCAATCGCACCCAATCATCCTGAGCGTATTTTTCAATAACCAACGGCTGAGGTTCAACCTGTACGCGAACCAACCGAGCGTGGTTATTAATAGCCGAGTCGATCAAGTGGCCTAGAATTTCCTTTTTAGACCATTTACCAGGAGCTGATTTAGCCACCCATTCCGATTCAGGTAATTTTAGTACTCTAAACGGAATGCGCTCGTAAAGCAGCTGAAGCCGATTAGTTAGAGAGCCGTTCATTAATTGCAGAAGTATGGGAAGTAGCTAACCACTGGCTACGCAGTAGACCATAGGTTTTTACATCTTTAAATTCTCCCCATTTTTTAATGAGCTGAGGGTGATACCCCTCCTCCTGCATACCCAGTTTACGCAGTATCTGAATAGAGCCTATGTTCTCCACCATAGCGTGGGCTTCTATGCGGTTGAGCTCCAATGTGTCGAAGGCATAATTAACCACTAGATGTGTAGCTTCCGAGGCGTAGCCCTTTCCCCAGTAGGGTTTACCAATCCAATAGCCCAACTCGGCTGACTCATACTCGGGGTGAGTTGCTAATTTTATAGCTCCCACTAGCTCTTTGGTTTCGGTAATACATACTGCCCAGCGCAGTCCTTTTCCCTCTTCTAATTCCCGCTGCTGTAGCTGAAACCAGTCATTAATTTCGGCTTCAGTACAGGGGTAAGGGATATTCAAGGTAGTGGCAGCCACATCTTTATCCTGCACCAATGCCAGTACTTCAGACAGGTCTTCCCAAACGAACGGACGAAGGGTCAATGAGTGACTATGGTGGACAGGTAACATAATTTGTTTTCCAAGAACAGTTGCTATAGTTACGTAGTAATGGCAAAGTAGGTTTTAAAGAGAATTAATACAATTTGTCAAAGATGAAAAGTTCTCCTTACCGCTTATTTTACTATACTCATGGCCACAGATGCTGAAGAAAACGCTTACGATTAGCAACTGCTACCCACGATTCCAAAATAGTAGAATCTACGGCTTCCTCAGCGCTTGTAACCTAGGTAGGGGCTCTTTACCTTCGTGCTAGAAACCCAAGCGTACCCAAATAATAGTTACTGCTCCTTTATATTAACCCATGAGACACGTTGCCCTTTTTATTTTACTTCAGCTAATTGGGCTACTTAGTTTTGCCCAATCATCAGGAACTACTCAACGGAAAGTAGCCATTACGATTGATGATTTACCCGTAGTAACTCGCCGTTCGAGTCCGGCCGTGAAACTGGATATTACGCAGCGGTTAGTTGGTAGCTTAGTAAAAAATAATGTACCTGCCATCGGCTTCGTGAATGAAGGAAAGCTATATCGTAGAGGTAAACTAGACGCAAAGCGGGTAAATCTGCTGCAACTATGGCTGGAGGGCGGACTAGAGCTAGGAAATCACACCTACTCTCATCCGAGCCTCAATAAAATCAGTCTCGCTAATTATCAACAAGAAATTTTAGAGGGTGACATTATTACTAAGGAGATTAGCGAACCGTTCGGGAAAGCTCCGGTCTACTTCCGCCACCCGTTTTTGCATACCGGACGAAGTGTTGCCACGCGCGATTCGCTTCTTCAGTTTCTAGATGAACACGGGTATGAGGTTGCCCCCGTCAGTATTGATAATGCTGACTACTTGTTTGCTGCTGCTTACGAGCGGGCAATTATCGATGAGAACACGGATGTCCAGCAACGCATTCGAGAAGCGTATCTCGAGTATATGGAAGACTATTTTGCGTACTACGAGCAGCAATCGCAGGAATTATTGGGGAAGGAAATTGCCCAAATATTATTATTACACGCTAATGCACTCAACGCGGACACTTTCAATAAAATGGCAGAAATGATCCGAGAGCGTGGTTACTCTTTTGTTTCATTAGCGGAGGCGCTAGAAGATGACGCTTATCATTCCCAACTTGATACTTTTACTGGTAAAGCGGGCATCTCTTGGATTCATCGTTGGGCACTAACTCAGGGTAAACAGGGCGAATTTTTTGAAGGAGAGCCAGAAGTACCCCCGTTCATTGATGAGCTAGCCAATAGTTTCTGATCAGAAGTTTCGTTTTAGATTAGTAGATTGAGCAGACGCTAGCTACCCAATGAAGTAAGCGGTAAACGCATCAGATACATATCAGCAGTGATATATAACGCTGACTCGTCATCGTTGAAAGTACAGTTAGCGGTGGCTTGTCCGGTTTTTAGTGTTCCCAGATGTGTGCCTTCGGCATTGAATATCCACACCCCGCCTGGGCCAGTAGCAAAAATATAACCTGTACTATGAACAACCATACCATCGGGTAAGCCCTTCTTTTCTCCCACCCGGTCAGTGGCATCGTAAAATACCCGGCCATTATCCACATTCCCGTCCTCCAGTACATCAAAAGCCATCCACACGGCTCGCTTGGGATCAGAGTTGGCGACGTAAAGCGTTTTCTCATCAGGCGATAGAGCAATTCCGTTAGGGCGACTCATCTCTTGCGTCAGTAGAGTTAGGCTACTATCGACAGAAGAAAACCGATATACTCCCTGGAAGTCTAACTCTTTGGCTTCGCTATCAGCTCCACCCGGCAAGCCATAGGGAGGATCAGTAAAGTACAGATCGCCATTGCTATGAAATACCGCATCGTTAGGACTGTTGAGCTGCTTCCCTTCGTACTCGCCTACGATAGAGATAAAATCGGATTTCGGGTTATCCAGCGGAGCATCCATTCGAGCCATCTGCCGATTACCGTGCTGGCAGAGAATTAAATGACTGTCACTATCTATCAGCAAACCATTGGAACCGGGCTCTTTCCCGGTAAAGTCGTCTCCTGAAAAACCGGCTGGCTCTAGATACAATGAAATACTATCTCCTGCTGCCCATTTGTAAACCCGGTTAGGCGGAATATCAGAGAAAAGCAAATAGCCCTCGCCTTCCGGCACCCAAACTGGACCTTCCGACCAATCGAACCCTTCGGCTAATAGCTCAAGTTGAGCATCAATAGGAACCACCTGATCCAACTCCGCATCCGAGCGTTCAACGGAGCCAACCGTCGGGTAAGAAGGCTGATTTTCTTCAGTAGTTTCAGAAGAAGTATCATTGGCAGTTGGAGAGCACGCCAGAAGAGTTAGCAAGATGAATACAAGGGAGCTTAGTTGTCGTAGCATAAGTGTGAATTTGGGACTTATATTACGCAATTTTTCAGAAAAGGCAATTTGGAGTGTTTACATAGTACACCGGAACGATTGGGTTTCTCTTAGGTCTACTAACACATCGCTACCTTTTCAGTTATTTAGAATATAAAGAAAATTAACGCATAAAGTTATGAAGATACTGCTAACAGGGGCTAATGGCTACATTGGGGTTAGATTGTTACCGGTACTGGTACGAGCCGGGCACGATGTATTATGCTTAGTACGCGATAAGCGCCGCATGAATGTGGAAAAATCACTGATTGATTCAGGCTGCGTTGAGTTTTACGAAGCGGATTTGTTAAAGCCCGAAACACTTACTAACCTTCCTAGCGATATCGACGCAGCGTACTACTTGGTGCATTCGATGGGAGGGTCAGGTGGATCAAACGACTTTGAGGCAATGGAGCAACAGGCGGCAGATAATTTCGTGGCGCAGATTACCAAAACTCAATGTCAGCAAATAATTTATCTCAGTGGAATCGTCAACGATAATAACCTTTCCAAACATCTTCGTTCACGAAGAAACGTAGAACATATTTTGCTCAACAGCGGCGTACCGACTACAGTACTGCGAGCGGCTATCATCATTGGTTCTGGAGGAGCTTCCTTTGAGATTATTCGCGATTTGGTAGAGAAATTACCCGTGATGGTTGCGCCTAAATGGGTGAGCACCCGCTGCCAACCTATTGCTCTGCGTAATGTACTACAGTACCTGGAAGGAGTACTCAACAAGGAGAAAGCCTACAACAAAATTTTTGATATTGGCGGTCCTAATATCTTGACGTATAAGCAGATGATGCTACAATTTGCTGAAGTACGTGGACTAACCCGGCATATTATCTCGGTACCAGTGCTATCACCTCGCCTCTCGTCACTGTGGCTATATTTCGTTACCAGCACCTCGTTCAACCTGGCTCGTAGCTTAGTAGATAGTATGAAGAATGAGGTGATTGTAAAGGAAAAAGGCATTGACGAAATTGTGCAACTGAACCACTTAATTCCATACAAGGAAGCCGTGGGTAGAGCATTTCAGCGTATTGCTCAAAATGAAGTGGTTTCTAGTTGGAAAGACTCGCTAAATAGTAGTAAGATGGATATTAATTTGTTTGACTACGTTAAGGTACCTGGACACGGAGTATATCGTGATATTCGCAAAATTCCGTTTAACAAACCCCAAGAACAGGTGATTGAAAATATTTGGAGTATTGGCGGCGAGCGAGGCTGGTATTATCTTGGATTTCTCTGGGAAATTCGGGGGGTACTTGATCAAATGATAGGTGGGGTAGGCTTACGGCGAGGAAGACGGAGCAATAGCGAGCTGGTTCCTGGCGATGCTTTGGACTTCTGGCGTGTACTGGTAGCCGATAAGGCGAAGGGAAGGCTGTTGCTTTACGCCGAAATGAAACTTCCTGGCGATGCCTGGCTAGAGTTTAAAGTAATTGATGAGGAGGGGCAGTGCTATCTATTGCAAACAGCAACCTACCGCCCCCAGGGGTTAGCCGGACGATTGTACTGGTGGTCAGTGTGGCCTTTTCATGGTTTTATTTTTCCCGGAATGGCTAAACGAATTATTCGCTTTGAAGAGAAAAATCCCGAAGTGAAAGAAGTTGCCCTATAAATAGGAGTTAGGTATTGGGGATTAGGTATTGGAAAAGAATGCTGTACTTTAGTAGCCTTGTGTGTATCACTATGCTTA
>CAKZPJ010000199.1 GCA_937138955.1 uncultured Flammeovirgaceae bacterium
TGAACTAATTGGATAACTTGATTTAAGTCAACCTTCTGGCGTCGTTCAAATCGGCGCTCTACCCGGGAGTAATCCAATAGCGCGTTGATAAGTCGTTTCATTCGCTCAGCCCCATCTACCGAAAAGCCAATAAACTCACGAGCATCTTGGTCAAGCTTATCTTTATAACGATGTTCCAGTAGCTGTAGATAGCTACTAATCATGCGTAAGGGCTCCTGCAAATCGTGCGAAGCAATGTAAGCGAAGTTTTTTAGTTCATCGTTAGAGCGTTGGAGCTGCTTTTGGTAGCGGATTGATGTTCTTTCGGCAATTTTTTTAGCGGTAATATCCCGTGAAGAAGAAGTAAGAGCCATTACCTCATCATCAATAGAGACTGTGGTGGAGGTAGTGTTTAGCCAGATATAAGCACCATTTTTCTTACGGAAGCGATACTCAGACTCAGTAATCACTGACGAGTCTATAGAATGGCCTAGTAGCTTATTGAAAGTTTCTTCCGAGGTGCCGCCAACAGGTACATCATCAGGGTGAAGATAGTATTCAGGAGGGTGGTTCTTTAATTCTTCGGGGGTGTAGCCAGTTAAAGCGTAAGCTGAGGGGCTTACGTAGAGATAACTACCCTCAGGTTTATGTAAGCAGACCATGTCAGTCATGTTATCGGCTAATAGCTTGAAGTATCGTTCTTTCTCCTGTAACTCCTGCTTAGCTTGTATTTTAGCTTGTTCGGCCTTACGCTCCTCAGTGATGTCGCGACCTATTATAAAATAAATATTCTGGTAAGCATCGGGAGTGATACGCCAATCTATTACCTGATTGGAGTTCAGACTGGCTTCAAATCTAGAGAATTGCTCATTATCATCACTTAGCTGGAGTTGTCTTTTTGCTTCGGATTGATCTTTAGGGTGAATAAGCGACAAGAATAATCGTCCGGCTAGTTTCTGGTTTTTTACTTTAAGTGCTTCCGCAAAAGCAGGATTGATATCGCGAATAATGCCATTACTGTCTAGCACGGCCATCAGGTCGCCCGATTGCTTAAAAAATCGCTTGAAAACCTTAAATTCTTCTTGGGCTTTTACCTGTTGATCAACATCCTGAAAAGACCCGTAAAGCCGAATACAGGTGTCGCTATCAAACTGTGCATCGCCAATAGCCCTTACCCAACGTACTTTGTTTCGAGCAGTTACAATCTGGAGTACGACATCAAAAGGTTCACCCTTTTCTATTGCGTTCTTTACTGCGCGTTGTATAGTGTCCCGACTGCTGCCTTCTTTATAGAAGTTAATTCCAGCATCAAAGTCAGGCACATAATCGCTCGCTACCTCGTGAATTTGACGAGTAGCCTCAGTCCAGTGTACTACATTCTGGATTAAGTCTATTTCCCAACCACCTACCTGCGCCATTGCACCTGTTTGCTCCAGTAGGGTTTTCGTTTGGTTTAGTTCCTTCTCTTTTTCCTTCTGAGAAGTAATATCTACGTGGGCACCCAGTACGCGGGTGGGAGTGCCTTCTTCATTCCGAATAGCCAACCCTCGACAGCGAACCCACACGGTAGAACCATCTTTGTGGCGATAGCGAACCTCCTGATCGTAAGGATGCACTGGGTCAGCCAAGTGTTTAGTCATATTATCAGTAGCAACTTTTAGATCCTCAGGGAAGATAATATTCTGCCAGGTATCTGCCCGATGGGGCATATCAGCAGGCTCGTAGCCTAGGGTGGTCCAGAACTTAGCATTCATCCACTCGTGCTCGGGGTTTTCTAAATCCCAGTACCATAAGCCATCGAGCGAAGACTTTTGAATGAAGTCACAAACCTGTTGGTCGGTCTTCACTAGTTCATACAATTCTTCCTTTAAGTAATGGTCTAGTGGCTGGTAATTATCCTTAGAAGTAGGAGTTTTTTTTCCAGTATTTACATTTTCTTGAGTATATTGGATAAGGTCGAGTATCCACATCGGTTTATACTGAGCAGCGTCTCTTTCCGGTACTCGCTCAAACACTTTTTCTCGGGAGAGAAACCACTTGTGTTGTTCCTGGATAGTCTTCATTTGACAGGTAAATTTTTAAGTCTGCTCATCTAATTGAGCCAATTCAGTTAGATACTCATTGTCAAGTAGCGTGGGAAATCTTTGGGATACTCTACAGTAGGAAGCAGGCAATTTTACAATGAATATAGTAATTAGGTTTTATCGTATTAATAAAAGCACTAAGCAGGTTCTTTATCTAGTTGCACATCGTGAAGAAGAAAGCTAAACGTGGTGCCCCGACCTACTTGGCTTTCTACTGAAACTTCGCCCCCTAGATCTTCTACGATTTTACGAATGAGGTATAGCCCAACTCCTTTCCCCTCAATATGCGGATGGAATCGCCGGAAGGGCATAAATAGCTTTTCTCGGTGATTTTTCAAATCAATACCCATACCATTATCACAGACAGTAAGAGTATACGTTCCGTCACTTATCTGTTTAGTAGCTATATGAACAGAAAGTGGCCGTGCCCTCTCTCGGTACTTAATAGCATTGCTAAGTAGGTTCATCACAATACTTTTTAGCACTGACGGAGGGTAGAAAATAGTGGGAGCCGCAAAATCGGTGGTGATATCAGCTTCTGATGTCTGAATTTTTTCGTCCAATAATATTTTAATTTCCTCCGCAATTTTATCCCACGATTGCAATGAAGATTGAATGACCCAAGAGTTTTGCTCATGAAGAAGCGAAAGAATATCGTTTAAGTGGCGGTCTAGGGTTTTAGCTGTCGTTTTAATTCGGTCTATCAGTTCTACTTCAGGAGTGTAAGAAATGGCTTTTGCTTGCTGCATTTCACTAAGTTGGACTAGCCCCAGAATATTAGCAATAGGTCCTCGAATATCGTGCGAAAGCATGTGTGTAAACTGCTGTAAGCGTTCATTCGTTTGCTGGAGGTGCTCATTATGCTGGATGAGCGATTGCTGCTGTTGCTGACTTTCTACTAGGAGTTTATGACGCTCAATGGCATGTTGTAATGATCGCCGTAGTGAAGTTTGGTTAATCTCACCTTTCACCAGATAATCTTGCACGCCGTTCATCACTGACTTTTTAGCCAGGCTTAAATCATCTAATCCAGTTAGAATAATAATGGGTTTATCGTGAAAATACTGGGTAGCCAATGTTACTGTTTCCTCTCCGGCGGTATCGGGTAGCGATAAGTCTACTACTACTACTTTGGAGGAAAGAGTCTGATCCAGATGGCGAGCTTTTTCTAAACTATCAGTATTGGAAATAGAATAAAAAGGCTTTAAATCTCGTAAATACTCTTGGAAGAGCCGCACATCGGCCATATTGTCTTCTACAAGCAGTACATTTTGCATACTTTTTACAGTTTTGAGTCAACGCTAAAATAAGCGACCCAATGATATGAATATTTAATTTTTATTAAAAAAAGTAGCATATATAGGTAGTAAGAGTTGCGTAATATTTCCTTTCTTTTTGTGAATAAATGAGTGTAAATCATTCTGAGCTATTAGTTAGTTTGGTGCTGTACTTAGGTCAAAGTGCGTAAATTTGACTATTTTACGCATATTTATAAATAAAAAACAATAATTAATATCAATATTAATACTGTGATTCTGCCAGTCGTAAAACCGATAGATATTTGCCTGTATCCACAGTATGCAAAAAATTATATAATATTATACATATAGCTTTTAGTCAAAATAGCTTGTTGTGTTATATATTAACGGTCATCTGTTTAGTTAGAAACCTTTAGCTTGCTTACCGTTTCGGGTTCATAAACTGAATGGGATTGATTATTATCTGATTTCCAAAGGGTAGCAAAAAGGAAGGGTACACAAAATAGAGGATTTGTGGTCAAATGTCTAGCTCGAGGCGACGCTAACGGCTTGGGAAGCCAAGCTACTTTAAGTCAGTAATACACTTTCATGAAGATGCTGCGGAAGAAAGGCGGATACTAGGATTTTAATGCTAGCGAATATCTTTTTCTGCTGCAATAGGCACTGTGACCATAAAAAAAGTGACACCTCCTAGTTGATCTACGGTTACTATACCTGCGTTGTAGGTACGAGGCACTAATAGGTTGGGATCGGTTACGACTACCTGCCCATTGGCAGTTAGTTGGGTTCCAGGCGGAAGGGTTCCCATCACCCATTCAGCTGCTTTGATAGTGCCGTCCTGATCGATGGGATGAGCTAGTACATCGCCTTCGGTCAATTTACTGATGACAGAGTTTGATTCCATTTTGTAAACGGCCTCGCTATCAGTTCGGCTATTTACATCAACAACCTCTATTGATAAAGCAGTAGGAATTCGATTTTCTTGGATATCAGTAGTTGTAATTGTTACTGGATGATTTCCCACCTCTATGATGTCGCTTTGCTCTATGACAATTAGGCCATTAGGAAATAAGGTCATTCCTTCGGGTAGCTTACCATCCGTCACCTCCGCCGAAGTGATGTTCAATTTAGGCTGATAAGGAGCCGCTACAATATCCCCTATATTAAAGTGATTTACTGAAGTAGGCGGTATTCGGTAATAGAACCCACTCTCACTAAGCAATATATTATCAGATTGGATATCCTGGGCTTGAGCCTTGTAGGGTACACTCGCCGACCAAGTAGTGGATATGCCGAAGAATAAAAAAAGGATGATAGTTTTAGAGTTCATAGCGGAAGACTTTTACATCACTAACATATTATGTGGTTAGTAGTGATAGTTTGACCCTGGCGTGAAACATAGTAAATATATTGCTCCGGTCTTATGTCTCTTCTTTTAGACTGATTCAAATGAAATTGATACTCTGGTATTTTAAATTTCACCTTAAAAATCTTCTAAATATTACAATTGCAATAAGATTGCAGATAACATGAGCTATTTACAGTTCAAATATAGTCAGATAGAAGTAATATTAAAACCGATAAAACAAGCAGATATGGCCACAAAGGTACATGTATTGCAAAATTTCGTCCTTCTGCAATAGTTACTGCTATAACAAATTGAAAGTAACAAAATCTTGTTGCTAAGGAAAAAGGCGGGCAACCTTAGTATTTTTATAGCACTTTTAAGCTAAAAAACTTAAAGATCATTACTACCACCCGACTAAATTTGGATAACGGAGAAAAGTATTACCGCTTTAAAGCTAAGGGGGATTTTCCCAAGTTCTAAAAAACATCTCTTTTCTAGGGCAAAAAAACTAGTTGAACTATTTTAAGAGTCTGCCGTGTCTGGGTAAGTCATTTGGCCCGCCCGAGTTTGATCAATTTGATCAAGGAGATATAAGAACCCATATTAATTGCGGTCAAGCTCACAATAGTAGTGAACAGCTCTGCCTCTTTTTACTGATAGCGCATGACCAAAAGTAGCAGGTAAGCGAGTACAGATTAAAGTAATCTAATAAAACCTTCCCCAGAAGAGTTGAGGAAGGTTTATAGATAACCTGAAGCTCAGTGACAATTTTCTGAAGTAGCTACCGTATTGAAGTTTACCTTCCGAATAGGCCGCCTAGTACATTACCTAAGTTGCCGCCTTTGTTACGACCGCCCAATACCATTCCGGCCACATCATCAACTACACTACCATTGCCATTGGCATCTAATACCTGTTCTAAAAATCCTTGCTCTCTTCGGGTTTGACTACCGCCGAGCATTCCTTCTAACAAGCCACCTAAATCACCTTTTGAATTCACGTTTCTCTGGCGAGCCTTTTTTCCAAGCATTCCCATTAGAATAGGGGCGGCTATCTTCAAAATATTGGCTACCTGAGCCGAGTTTAAACCAGATTTTTGGCCAATAACTTCTTCTACACCTTGTTTCTTACGACCTAAGATATGCCCCAGAATTTTATCTCCATCTGTTTTTACTGGTTCTTCAACACCTCCGTTGAACAAACTGCCTAAATTATCTAGGATACTACCATCGTGCTTATTGCTCAGTGCGTTCATCAGGCTCTGCGCCTGATCAGGATCATTTTTGGCGTTACGCTCCATTGCTTTCATTAGTACAGGTAGCGCCATTGTTAACGCATTGTTCGTTTTGGCTCGGTCGGTTCCAGTTGATTGTGATACTCCATCTACAATAGATCTACCGGTTTCAGATTGTAGTAAGTCTAAGATTCCGCTCATGTTTCTGTTAGTTAGGTTTGTAAAAAAAATAGCTTCTAAACTTAATTTAGAAGTCTGTTAGCATAAAATGCTAGGTGGGTAACTAAAGAAATCCCTTAACTGTTTGCAATTCTGGCTTGGTATAAGACTAATCTTGCCAAAGAAGTTTGATAGACACGACGACACTTAGAAAGCAGAGAACCCAGAAAACGATAGGAGCTGCGCCCCCCTTAAATTTGAGTCCAGCAATCTCAAACTCCATCTCTCCGGTAGAAATTCTCAAGATTAAAGTGACGAATAGCGAACCTAAACCTGCCATTGGTAAGGCTATCAGCACCGGAAATTGCTCACGAATCAGGGTTTGCCAATAGTCGCCTTCGGTTTTGTGTACATTCGTCAGTCCTACTAAGGCAAATATGCCAAAACTCGTAAGAATAACGATCACAACCCAACTCATAATAAGCCTCAGCTTTTGAGCTTGATGATCAGTTGAATCTTGTGGGGGATTCTCAGTAGGGTGTTCAATCATAGAGATTAGTCTTTAGTAGCTCGAATGTTACCAGTAAAGATCGTATAATATTATCAATCTGGCAGCCTGAATAAACTACTTTGTGATACAAAAGATTTTAAAAAGATTCGTTTCCGAGTCTCTAGCTAAAAGTTAGAGCATATACATGATTCCGAGAGCCACTAGTACAATGCTGTATACAGCTACTCCAATATTTATTTGCTGAAAGAGTTTGGGGTCGTGCATCACCTTGGCAACGTAAGCTCTAAATTTCTGATAGTCCAGCATTTGTACAGATACTTTAATAAGAATCAAGGTCAATAAGAGTGCAATGAGCCACGATGCCCGAATATCAGACGTGAAAACCATATACCAAGTATAGCCAACTAATACAGTAGCCACAATCGCTACACCATATAGCCATAATGGCTTTTTCTGGGTATATGCTTTATGCTCTTCCCACTTGTTCCATCGCTTGCCGAGGTAGGCAATTATAATCCGGGTGATAATACCTACGGCAGCCCAAGCAAAACAAATAAGGGCAAAATAATTAAGTTCCATAATGCTTGATAGTATGGGTTCAGATAACTTGTACCTGGAGTACAAGGTGGTTGCTGTGTATTCCATTCGTAACATAGCTATCGCAATTCACGTTATCGCTGACATACGTCAAGCTTTGGGAAGATAATGATGCATTTTATTCCTGCTACAGATCAATTTACTACCTGATTTAGGAACGATAAAACAATCGCGATTTCTATGGTTTAAACAAGGGCAGCGGTATAGTTTTTTTCATATTTTCGGTTATCCCGGATGCAAGCGAATACGCGGTGAATAATTTTGTTGCGTACCGCGTTTATCACCAACATTTTGTTCTTACCTTGTTCTACCTTCCGATGGTAGTAATCAGCCATTTCTCCCTTGCCTCGCACTACTGACAGGGCGGCCATATGTAGTAGTTTCTTCATCTGTTTATTGGCTAAATGGCTTACTCTGGTACCGCCCCGAATACTGGTTCCGGAAGTATGTTCAAACGGGGCTACTCCTGAATAGCAAGCAAACTTTCTAGGGCAGCTAAAGAGCTTGAATTCGTTAGTAGCAATTACCATTTCGCAAAATACTACCTCA
>CAKZPJ010000200.1 GCA_937138955.1 uncultured Flammeovirgaceae bacterium
CCCGCCCGATATTAATTTAGAAGACTGGCAGCAGTCTATTCGGCTACTGCACGATTTAAATCCGCAAGCTTTGTACCTAACCCACTTTGGACGGGTTGAGAATGTAGATATTCATCTAAATCAATTAGAAGCACAGTTATCAGATTGGGCTAACTGGATAAAAGAGAAAATGCGTGCTGGACAATCGGCTGAAGAACTGACCCCGCAGTTTCAAAATTATGTAGCCAGTCAGCTTCGCGCAGCTGGAGCCGACGAAAAAATAATTCGGCAGTACGAAGCGGCCAATCCCTCCTGGATGAGCGTGTCGGGACTGATGCGGTATTGGAAGAAGAAAGAAGCGTAGTAGCAACTCCCACTCATTTTAGTCTTAGCTTCGGTATGTTCTATTAAACTACGGCAACTCATTCGTCAATTACAATGATAGAATGGATCTTCAGTTCTGGAACAGTCACCTGGGTTGTACCTTCCTCGTAGGTGAAGTCTACAGGAATATTTTCGGGCTGTAGCATTATCTTCTGAGGCCGATTGGGAGTTCGGATGGACACGGTCAACGGTCCAATGGAAGGAATTTCATCTAAGACATACACTTTTTCGTTAGCATGCTCGCCCGCGGTATTTACTAGGTTAATGAGCAATTGTCCATTTTTGCGGTTAGCAGTTACATGTACTTGGCGACTGCCCTCCACAGTAACCAATGGCTCAGAAAATAACTCAGTTATCAAACCGTTCAGAAAGTCGCGGTACACCGGAGTTTTACGGCTAAGATAAACTTCGCCCAAATCGGCGTACACCCCCGCCACTTTCCCCTGACCATAATTGGCTACGGAAGCAATCGAAGATTTATCTTCAAAGCGGTCATCCATTAGGGTATATAAGCTGCCAAACGGTTGCGCGCTATTCTGGAGAGAAACTGGTCGATAATGGGTTCTTAATCCAGCAAGGTGATTGTTATAACCCAGTTGTCGAACCTGATTCACTACCGTATCTACTAGGTTCACCCGCAGTATTTCCTGAAAATTATCAACGGCTTTAGTCCCAATCACTAACAGGCTGCCACCGTTACTTACATACTGCTTCAGTTCATCTATAAAATTTGGTTCTAAGTACTCCCATTCCGGAATGACAATTACGGGGTACTGATTCATATTGCCCCGCAAGTGGTGCTCGCGAAGCACTTCTACACTTTGTTGTCCGTCTAGCAGGGCGTATAAAATACCTTGAGTAGGCACTAGTTCATCGTTCCAAGGGCTGTAGATGTTAGTTGTCTTTGCTTTGTAACCAGCGTTTGAATACAGCAACGCTATCTGAGGAATGGGTTTTGCCTTATGAGTATATTCCTGACGTGCCCGACAAAAATTGGCTATTTCCTGCATGATGGGTATCGTCCAGGGCTGGATAGAAGCATCACGATTCTGCTTGAAATACACTTGAAAACCGCCACCCATTGCCAGCACTTGAGCTGCTTCCTGCTGTAATTGTAGAGCGGTTTTGGTAGAGTTGCCGAGTTCTTTACCCCAGGCGAAGCTCCAGGCCATAATATCCCAGGGCTTACCCTGTGAAGCCAGACAGCGAGCTTCAAAGGCTGCTCGATATACTGCATTGGAAGGGGTGAGGTCTCCTGAGAGGTAATCTACGTTGGTGTTTACTGCTTCGGGCATATACGACGAATAGGCCCAGTTGCTGGTCACCTGAAAGTCAGGGTCGTAAGCGTGAATAGCATCCACGTAATGCGCCAAATAATTTAGGAAACCTTGGCGGTTGAACTCTAGAAAAGCCGGATAGTGGGGATCTTCAGCAGATTTTGGGGATACGGCAAGATTTGAGTCTTCTAAAAAAGGCTTAACTAATAAGGGGTTATAATCGGGTTGCAGGCCCCAACACTCCCCGTCAACCCAGGCCCCATCGATGTTGTATTTGCTGCTAAGCTCCTTCAATTGAGGAATGAGTAATTCATCCACGTAGGGACTGTATACTGATAAGCCGCCTCGGTCATTAGCCTGTCCGGCCGTATCTAAACTAGCCCATTGGGGGTGAGTGGAAACTACCTGCCGATCAATTACCCCTGAATAGTGCACGTACAAACCCACTCCCTGTCGAGCAGTAACCTTCCGAATTAGCATCAAAGGGTCTTTAGTAAAGCTTTCGACGTGCGTTCCTATTTCTGTTGGATAACTAGTAATGCCCGGATGGCCTTTGCAATCGACCTGAATGAAATCTGGCTGTACTGTTACCAGCATACTGTCAATCATTTCTTCCGTAAGAGTTTCACCTACGTTTTGATCAGTAGCTTGGGCGTGAAAGTCGAAGTGTAGTCCGAAGAAACTTTCCGAACGCCGAAGTCTTTCCGGGTACTCAGTGAGATTTTGAGCTAGAACGGAATTTGATAAAAGTAAACAAACCCCAGATACTAGCACTTGTATGGTTAGTTGTAGCATAATTGAGCGCAGTAGGTTGATGTTGATAATTAAAGAAGGAAAAATAGCTGATATACGCAACCGTATCCTAAATGAAACTAGACATATATGAGAATAGGACTTCTATCGGACACCCACGGCTTTCTTGATCCGCAGATCTTCACATATTTAGCTGATTGCGATGAGATTTGGCACGCTGGAGATATTGGTCCCGTAGGGTTACTAACCGAACTGCAAACGTTCAAACCCACCCAAGCGGTTTTTGGAAATATTGATGGCGGTGAGTTACGTCAGGAGCTACCGCTAGATTATTGGCTAGAACGAGAAGGCTTAGTTATTTGGATGACGCATATTGGTGGGTATCCACCGAAGTATAACCCAAGAGTACGCACAATATTAGCGGAACGACGGGCTGACGTATTTATCTGTGGCCACTCCCATATCTTGAAAGTGATAAAAGACGAGCAACGGGGCAACATGCTGTGCTTGAACCCCGGGGCAGCTGGAAGACATGGGTTTCATAAAGTACGTACATTGTTACGGTTTCAGTTGAACAACGGCAAGGTTAGTCAGTTAGAAGCCATTGAACTCGGTTCTAAGTCAAACTAACCAAACATGTCACTCTACGTACTTTCTCTAGGCGGCTCTATTGTAGTTCCTGGCTCAATAGACGCGAACTATCTTACTCAGTTCAAAGAATTTATTGATCGGCGTATAGCTCAGGGCGACCGCTTCATTCTGACAGTGGGTGGCGGGAAGACGGCTCGGAATTATCAGGTTGCTGCCGAAACGGTAAGCGGAGTAGATGATGAAGAGCGCGACTGGCTCGGTATTCACGCTACTCGCCTAAACGCGCACTTACTACGAACTATTTTCAAGGAGCAGGCTCACCCTATTATTGCCAAAGATTTTGATGTTTCCTTACCGGACTTTACGGAGCCAATCTTGGTAGGAGCCGGTTGGAAGCCGGGTTGGAGCACTGATTATATTGCGGTGCTGCTCGCCGAAAGGTACCAAGCCCAGTCGGTGCTTAACCTTTCCAATATAGATTACGTTTACGCGGAAGACCCTCGAGAGAATCCGAATGCGCAACGGTTTGAAAAAATGAATTGGGCAGATTTTCGGCTGATTGTGGGTAGCGAATGGTCGCCCGGATTATCGGCACCATTTGACCCGATTGCCAGCAAAAAAGCGGAAGAGTTAGACTTAACCGTAGTTATCCTAAACGGCAAGAAGATGGAAAACATGGAGGCTTTTTTTGCCGAGGGTAGCTTTCAGGGAACAGTTATTCGCAACACCTGACCGGAGACAAAAAAAGCATACCGACTAGAGTATGCTTACTATATAATTTTCGTACAAAAGGTTTACGCTTTCTCTTCAGCGTCTTCCCCTTCAATTTTATCTTCTACCGCTTCGGCATCTTCACGAGGTGCTTTTGCTGGCTCTCGGAGCTCTGCTTGAGGCTCATCAGTAGAAGGAACTTCTTTACTTTCTTCGGATGATTCTTCCGAAGCAGCTTCTGCCTCTACTTCTTCCACTTTCGCCTCAGTAGTAGAAGTAGCTTCTTCAGTTGGAGCAGCTTCTGCTTTAACCCCCTCAGCTTTTGGAGCTTCCTCCTTCTTCGATTCTTTTTTGGCTACGGGCTTACCCGACTTCTTAGCAAACTCTTCTTTAATAGCTTCTACGTCTATATTCTTGATAGGAGGTTGCTTGCTCAGTTCTTTAATGCGCTGCTTACGAGCTTTAGCGCGCGCTTTATTGCGTAATCCTTTGCGTTCTAATCGGGTAACGGCCATGATAATTCTATTTCTTAGTTTCCAAACAGGCTGCGAATTTACTAAAAACGATGGATAATCAAAAAAGTTTAGCGTAGTTCTATATTGTCTTGGTATAGGTATACGATTAAATAGCATGTTTTAACGGTAATCCACCCTTCCCAACATATAGTAAAAACGTCTGAATAATTACGAGCTAGCTTGAATGTCGGTAGAGGCTAAATGTTTTTCGTGTACCTTGCGTTAATATAGCCGGACAGATATTCAAATGGAAATAAAGACTATTTACTAAGCGATAAATTAAGGAACGATTTTTGGCAGAAAATCTAGAAACATCTAAGTTCGGGTGAACGAAAGTTTGATATGCATTACGCTATTTTTCTACTAATTATTATTAATATTCTTCTATCAGTTTCAGCTAACGCGCAAACTGAGTTGCAACTGCTGTTGCCGGATCAGAATAATTGGAACGCAGTAAATGAAGGCAAGACGCTACAGTTCACGTTGAAGGCTACTGGTGGTAGCGAGCAAAATTATGCCTTTCAATATGAAAGTGAAGAAGCCAAGGATATTACCATAACTAATGCTACGGTTACCTGGACTCCGGCTTTCGATATTGTGATTCAGGGGGAAGAGAGCAGAATTGTCCCGGTTACGTTTAGGGTGAATAATGCAGCAGGCGAAACTGCCACTAAAGTGGTAGATTTTGTCGTACAAAATACGGTGCGTATCCCGACGCTAAAGGAGATGCAGCCTTTCTTTATCCAATCTGATACTGAAAATACCTATCCGCTCTCGATTAACTCTCAAAAGTTTATAGTGGAAGCCGATGCCGAAAGTTTACCCGATGGAATGAAAATTCTGCCAACCGATGATGATCGTTGGCAGCTCCGCTGGCAACCTACTCGGGAGCAATTTGCTACTCTTCGACAGGAGCCCAGTAAGATTAAGCTAAAGGTGCGAGATAAAGAACTGGGCGATCAAGTTATCACTGAAGTCTCTTTGCTACCTGCTTCGGCTACCGCTCGCGAAAATGCCGCACCTTCTGAAGCTAATCTGGAGTTGTTATTCCCTCGTAGCTCGTACTGGAATGTAGTTAATGAGGGAAAAGTACTTTCCTTTAAGTTAGCCGCTCGGGGCGGTACGGATGACGCTTACAGCTACCGAGTAATAAATGCCAGAAACCTAGGCATAGACTACGATACTTTGGGGAACGTATACTGGCGTCCCTCTTTCGATTTTGTAGATCGATTAAACGATACCCGAGCGGCTCCGGTAACTTTTGAAGTTCGCAATCGCAGCGGAGAGACAAGTCGAAAATCTATTAACTTACTGGTGAATCACGCGAATCGCCCCCCGGAGATTGGGGAGATGCGTAATTTCTACGTGAGCTATGGTAGAGAGAATACCTATTCGTTGCCTGCAACCAATGCGGTTATTGATCCTGACGAAGATCCAGTAGTTTTCAAACCTATTCTAGCAAAAATGCCCCAGGGGATGACACTTTCTTCGGAAGGAATACTTAAGTGGTCACCTTCGCTAAACCAGTATCATAGGCTACAGCGAGAGCCATTGTTACTACCTTTCATGGTGGAAGATCAGCCCTACGAAGCGCAGGTGCAGGGAATTCTTCGTATTGAGGTAACTCAGCAGGATCTGCCGCCCGAAATCTCAATGGTTCCTAATCAAAACTACTATAAGATTAAAGAAGATGAAGCTCTGAATATTAAGTTTTATTTGTCCGACCCCAACGGCGACGATGATATTGCTAACTTTGATTTCGTGGCTGACAAGCGGGATATTCCTCGTTCAGCCCTAATAAGCAATGAATCTACCCAGTGGGAATTTTTGTGGGAACCAGGTTACGATCTGCTGGTTGAACCGGGTGATACCAATACCTACCAAATTACTTTTTTCGCCATTGACCAATCTAATCAGCGACGGGAACGTACTATTCGGGTTCATGTGGAGGATGCTGAAAACTTGGTGGAGAAAGATCAGCTAGTGTATAATCAGTACCGTACTGGGCTGGTGCGAACCATGAATCTGATAGATCAATTGAAAGCTCGGCAGAAAACCCTGCAAAAAGAATATAAAAAAGCCCGGCGGGGCAAAAAGCACCGCGCTATCACTACGGCTTCTTTAGGAGCAGTTACTGGGTTATCGCCAGTGGTATTGAGTGGTAACGACGCGCAACCGTTCGTCTCCGGTATTGGTGGAACTACTTCTATGACCATTGGTAGCCTGGAAGCTAGCAATGTGATTGGTAAAGATGCTAGCGATATTTACGAGAATCTAAGCTATATCAATCAGAAGTTAATTGAACTGCAAACGCAAGGAAATCTGTTTGCCGGAAAATACGCACTAGCGCATAGTCGCCGATCCGATGGTTTCGGCGAAGACTTACGAAAGCTTATTCTGCTGTTGAGCCTGGATAAAGTAACCAAATTAGAACTCGATCCTTCCTGGAATAATCCGCGCCGAGCCAGTGACAAAAACATTAAACAAGTATTCTCTGACTACAACGCCGACCCCGATCGGTCGCCCTACATAAATGAGTAACAAACCAACCTTACCCAAAGGAACTCGCGATTTTGGTCCCCAGCAAATGGCCCAGCGAACCTATATCTTAGATACTATTCGTACGGTTTTTCAAAAGTTTGGCTTCCAACCACTGGAAACGCCCAGTCTGGAAAACTTATCTGTGCTCACCGGAAAATACGGCGATGAAGGAGATCAGCTATTATTTAAAATTCTAAATAACGGACTAGATGACCCCAAAAATCGCGATAAGGCTGAACAGGCATTTGCGAATGTGGTGCAGGGAAAAAATGATTCTAATCTAACCGAACGCGCACTCCGCTACGATCTCACCGTTCCCTTTGCCCGTTACGTGGTGATGAATCAGCACGAGATTACTTTTCCATTTAAGCGCTATCAGATTCAACCGGTGTGGCGAGCCGATCGTCCGCAGAAAGGTCGCTATCGTGAATTTTACCAGTGCGATGCCGATGTGGTCGGCACCGATTCTCTGCTGTGCGAAGCCGAAATTATCCGAATGCTGGAAGAAGCCTTTGGCCAGTTAGGTATTGAGAAGTACACGATCAATCTCAACCACCGGCAAATTCTGAACGGGCTGGTAGAAGCCATTGGTGCTCAGGGCCAGGAATCCGATCTGCTAGTTGCGATTGATAAGCTGGATAAAATCGGTAAAGACAAAGTGATTGCCGAGCTACAGGAACGCGGGTTTTCCGACGAAGCCATCCAGAAGTTATCTCCAGTATTTGATCTGCAAGGAAGCACTCAGGAAATGCTTGACACGGCCGAAAGAATAGTCAGTTCGTCGGAAGTAGGACAGCAGGGAGTGAATGAACTGAAAGTAATACTGAAAATGGCTCAATCGATGGGTTCTTCGCTAGACCACGTTCGGTTTGATCTGACACTCGCTCGGGGCTTATCGTACTATACTGGAACCATCTTCGAGGTGAAAGCGCAGGATACTGCGATCACCAGCAGTATCAGCGGCGGTGGTCGTTACGATAATCTGACCGGAGTATTCGGTCTGCCCGGCGTATCGGGCGTTGGTATTTCATTCGGAGTCGACCGCATTTACGATGTAATGGAAGATTTGAACTTGTTCCCTGAGGAAAGCACCGCTGGTACCCAGGTTTTACTTATCAACTTCGATAAAGAATTACAGCCTCAGGTGATTCCGGTGTTAGCTCAACTCCGTAGCAAAGGTATTCGGGCTGAAATGTACCCTGATGCGGTGAAACTGAAGAAGCAATTTAGCTACGCGGATAAAAAGAATATTCCCTACGCGCTGGTTATTGGCACTAACGAACTGGAAAGTGGGCAGTACAGCCTGAAAAATCTTAAGAGCGGTGAGCAACAGTCGTTATCGTTAGAAGCTATTATTGAGCGACTCCTTGCTGATCGTTAGGGCAATAAGAGGCCTCGGTTGATAGTTACTATTCTAAACACTTCCGGTTTGCTAACCATCAGATTCTATATATTTCTACTGCTGTGGGGAGTTATT
>CAKZPJ010000201.1 GCA_937138955.1 uncultured Flammeovirgaceae bacterium
TGGGTCATCCGCTGGTGTGCTCAGGTGCTCGTATCGTCACTACTCTTTGTAATGTGCTCCAACAAAAGGATGCTACTGTGGGGGTAGCCGGTATCTGTAATGGTGGTGGAGGTGCATCGGCTATGGTGATAGAGCGAGTGTAATAGCCGTAAATAGTACATTGTAAGAGGGGTTATAGAGTTAAATCTGTATTTTCTGGTACATTCAGTAGATTCGTAGTCTAATCAATACACTTGTAAGACTATGGATCTAGTAGATTTTATGCGGAAAATATCAGATGAGCTGGAAGGTCAGTTCTCTGAATACGATGAGAACACTTTAGTAATGGTAGTTCCTCTCGGAAAAGGGCGTTTTCAGGCAGTACGGGGTAAAGTACAGGAAGTTGATGACCAGGGTACGACAACTATTTCATTTATTTCCAAAGTATGCCCCTTTTATCAACACATGGATTTGATAGACTTCATGGAAGAAAATAAAAAAATGCTCCATTCGCGTTTTATAGTAGACGATACTTTTATCAAAGTAGAGGCCTCAGTTTTCCGAGAGTTCGTTAGTGTACAAAACAAAGAATACCTCAAAAATGCTATCCGAGAGGTAGCCCAGGTAGCTGATAAATGGGAGCATAAACTCACTGGGTTAGACGTTTTCTAAAAAAAGTCGTACAATTGTTACATAAACATTAGCAAGCTGTCTTGCCGCGTGATGCTTAGGCATTATGAGGAAAGTCCGGGCAGCATAGAGCGCCGTACTTCCTAACAGGAAGGGCTTGTCTCGGACTTGATCCGAGATCGAGCACAGAAAGTGCCACAGAAAACAAACCGCCCGCCTTAGGCGGGTAAGGGTGAAAAGGTGCGGTAAGAGCGCACCGCTCTGAGGGTGACCAAAGAGGCAGGGTAAACCTTACGGGCTGAAAGGCCAAATATGTACAGTAGACCAGCACAGCTGGGCATAGGGTGGCTCGCCCTATTCTTTTTATAGTTGCTGTATGGGTAGGCCGTTAGACCCCGGTAGCAATGCCGGGGCTAGATAAATGGCAAGAATCCCGGTGCACTGCATCGGAGAAACAGAACCCGGCTTACAGGCTTGCTTATATATCTTAACAACTGTATGGCAAAAATTCTTATCATAGACGATGAAAAAGCGATCCGTGGATCGTTGCGAGAAATTCTGGAGTACGAAAAGTACGAAGTTGATGAGGCAACTGATGGCGAAGAAGGCCTTCAGATGCTGGCGAAAGAGGACTATGATGTAGCTCTTTGCGACATTAAGATGCCCAAAATGGATGGCATCGAGGTTCTAGAGAAAGCCGTACAACAGGGAACAGATACTCAGTTTATTATGGTTTCTGCCCACGGTAGCATTGAAACTGCGGTAGAAGCTACCAAAATAGGGGCTTATGATTTTGTACAGAAACCACCTGATCTTAATCGCCTATTAGTCACGATTAAGAATGCGCTCGATAAGTCAGATTTAGTAGAAGAAACCGTGAAGCTTCGGAAGCGAATAGCTGGAGTTAGCGAGATTGTTGGCGAATCGGAAGCTATTTCTGAGGTAAAAGAAACTATTGCTCGGGTAGCCCCTACTGAAGCTAGAGTGTTAGTTACCGGGCCGAATGGTACTGGAAAAGAACTAGTCGCTAAGTGGCTACATGCTCAAAGTAACCGAGCTAAAGCTCCGCTGATTGAACTAAATTGTGCGGCTATCCCTTCCGAACTTATTGAAAGTGAGCTGTTTGGTCACGAGAAAGGCTCATTTACTTCTGCTATCAAACAGAAGAAAGGGAAATTTGAGCAAGCCAATGGAGGTACTCTCTTTCTGGATGAAATTGGCGATATGAGCCTTTCAGCTCAAGCCAAAGTACTTCGAGCATTACAGGAGCATAAAATTACCCGGGTGGGTGGCGATAAAGCCATTAAAGTAGATGTTCGGGTAATCGCTGCTACCAATAAAGACTTGAAGCAGGAAATTGAGGAAAAAAACTTTCGGGAGGATCTGTACCATCGCCTGAGTGTGATTCTCATTCATGTTCCCGCACTGAAAGATCGGAAAGATGATATTCCGCTGCTGGTAGATAAGTTTTTACATGACATCGCTAAGGAGTACAGTGCGCCCACCAAGAAAATCACCCCAGATGCCCTCACCGAACTGCAAAGCTTCGAGTGGACGGGAAATATCCGAGAGTTACGTAATGTGGTAGAGCGACTGGTAATAATGTGCGATGCCGAAATTACTACTTCTGATGTAAAGCGATTTACCTAGTCAGATAGTGGTTTTACCTTAATATTTTTATAGTAAACTTTGCTTTTTGGGTCATGACCTTGCAAAGCAAAAGTCCCTTCGTCTAAATACCGCCCCGAGGTACCGGCATTCTCTTTCACATCTTTTGGTTCTACGTATTCGGTGACTACCTCACCGTCTACTTTAATAGTAACCAGGCTATCTCGTACAATAATGTGCTGAGTGAACCATTCGTTATCATCAGCCGGCGCACCCCGAACATCGTCTACTCCGTAGAGGCTAGCAGTTCTTCGCCAATCAGTATGCGAATTATTTACCTGCACTTCGTATCCTTTATTCGGCCAGCCTTCTTCTTGATACTCAGTATGGAAGTACATTCCTGAATTAGAACCCGGCATAGTTTTTACGTCGGCCTTAAACTCAAAATTCTTGAAAGAATGGTCGTTGACATCACCCACGTAAAACAAGTGAGCACGAGGGCCAGCTACCACGATCATTCCATTCTCAACACTAAAGGTCTCAGGGTTTTCGCTAGTTTTCCAGCCATCTAGGCTCTTGCCGTCAAACAAACTAATCCAACCACCTTGGGCTAATAGGTTAGAGTGAGTACTAAGGGTTAGGGTAAGCAGGAAGATAATAATTAAATCAATTCGTCTCATTAAGGTAGGTTATTGTAGAATAAGAATTATGTATTGGTAATCGGTTCCACAAGTTCAACATCGTCATTCTGAACATTGTTAACTCGTTTTGAAACGGGATAAGCTTGTAATTTATTGTCGCCTAGGGGACGAAGTATATCATGAAGCCCTTCTTCATCTTCTGTATCGCTCAGCCAAAAATCCCAAGCGGCTTTATCTAAGATTACCGGCATTCGGTCATGGATATCTCTAATAGAATTTGGAGCCTGAGTAGTAATAATACAGTATTCGGGAGTTTGCGTGGCAGATAATTCACTCGACGGCTGCCAAATTCCGGCAAAGACAAACGGCGATTTATCAGCCAGAACAATGCGATAGGGTTCTTTACCCTGCGATGTCTTTTTCCATTCGTAATAACCACCCGCTGGTACTAAGCAGCGTTGCGAGCGAAAAGCCCGTTTAAATGTATTTTTTTCGTGAACTGTTTCGGAACGAGCGTTAATGAGTCTTTGTCCGCTCGAGTTTTTCGCCCAAGATGGAATCATGCCCCATTGGTACAAAATTATTTGACCTAAGTGTCGATTACTTACAATGGGTAAATGCTGCGATGGAGCAGCGTTATAATGAGGAGCAAAGTCAGGTGGTAAGGCTACCTTGAGCTTTTCCACTAGAGTTTCAATTTCGGGTCCAATGCTGTATCGGCCACACATAAGTTTATTAGATAGCTGATAGTCCGTAGTCAATAATCCACAATATATGTTTTATTAGGTATCCTAACTACTGTCGACCATAGACTGTGAGCTGTTTGCTAACTATTGAACTATTTAATTTGACATCTGTTACAAATATTCTAAATTTGCAGTCCTTTAATAAAACACGTATGGAATTTAAGAAAAACTACGAGACAGTATTCATTTTAACTCCCGTTTTGTCTGAAGATCAGATGAAGGATGCTGCTGCTAAGTTTTCTACTTTCTTGAAAGAAAATGGCGCCGACGTCATTAACGAAGAAAGCTGGGGGCTAAAAAAGCTAGCTTATCCTATCAACCATAAAACTACTGGGTTTTACCACTTGGCAGAGTTTGTGGCGGAACCATCGCTGGTAGATACTTTAGAAACCGAGTATCGCCGCGACGAAAAAGTAATGCGTTTCTTAACGGTATCGCTCGACAAGCATGCCGTTGAGTACAGTGAGCGTCGCCGACGGGGAGATTTTAGAAAGGATAAAAAGAAAAAAAATAAGGAAGGAGCCACCGCATGAGTTTACAAAACGAACCAATTAACAGCGACCGCAAAGAGCGTCGCGAAAAATACTGCCGCTTTAAGAAAGCCGGTATCAACTACATTGATTACAAAGACCCTGACTTCTTACTGAAGTTTGTCAACGAGCAAGGTAAAATTTTGCCTCGCCGAATTACGGGTACCAGTCAAAAGTTTCAGCGCAAAGTAACCCAAGCGGTAAAGCGAGCTCGCCATTTAGCCTTATTACCCTACGTAGCTGATTCATTAAAATAGATTTTAGGGATTGGGTTTTAGGAATTAGGGTTTAGACATCTTGTCGGTCCCTAATACCCAACACCGAACCCCCAAACCCCAATACACACATGGAAATTATACTTCGAGAAGATATAAAAGGATTAGGTTATAAGGACGATATTGTTGCCGTAAAGGGTGGCTACGGTCGTAATTACCTAATTCCGCAGGGGTTGGCTATTATTGCTAGCCCTTCTAACAAGAAAATGATTGAAGAGAACGTCCGTCAAGCATCGCACAAAGCCGAAAAGGTGAAAAAAGATGCTGAAGATATTGCTGCTAAGCTAGAGGGCGTAACATTAGAGCTTCCAGCCAAAGCTGGAGAGAGCGGAAAAATATTTGGGGCGGTTACCGTACTTCAAATTGCTGATGTACTTAAGGAGAAAGGCTTTGATATTGACCGTCGCCGTATATCCTTAAATCAAGACATTAAAACGCTAGGTGAATACTCGGCTGAAGTGGATTTGCACAAAGAAGTAAAGCAAAACATCTCAATACAGGTGGTAGAAGCCTAACCTCTTCCATCTTTTAGTATAAAAAGCTCTAATCATTTTAGGGCTTTTTTTGTTACTAGAAGGCAAGCTTGATGCCTTATGTTCCGTACTCCTATTAAAGTAACTTCGCCCAATAAATACATCTCACTAAACGACTCACTATTTTTTGTAGGATCTTGCTTTGCTAAAGCAGTAGGTGAGCGATTTAGACAAAATAAATTTGATACCTGCATCAATCCGTTTGGCACGTTGTACAACCCAATCTCGGTATTTAGTTTGTTACTCAACGCTATCAATCAGTCGGTGCCAGACGATGATACCTACCTAATCAACCAGGAAGTACACTTCAACTACCAGTTTCATTCTGACTTTAGTAGCGAGACAAAAGAAGGCCTGCAGGCGCAGATCAAAAAAACGCTGAAAAGTACGCGAAACTATCTCAAGCATTGTAATTGGGTAGTAATTACGCTGGGTTCGGCTTTCGGTTACGAATGCAAAGAAACCGAACGGATTGTAGCTAACTGCCATAAAATGCCGGCTCAACTATTTCGCCGTCGCTTGTTAAGTCCTAACGGGATTACTGAGCAGTTTGAGCAGCTTTATAATGCTTTAAAAGTGCTAAATCCTAAAATCAACTGTATTTTAACGGTTAGCCCTGTGCGCCACCTCCGCGATACTTTAGTGCAAAACTCCGTTAGTAAGTCGGCACTTCGTTTGGCAACCCATTCTATTCAGGAACGTTACCCGGGAGATGTCCACTATTTTCCTAGCTACGAAATATTGATAGACGAATTGCGGGATTATCGCTTCTACCAGTCTGATATGCTACATCCTTCGGAAGTGGCCGAAGACTATATCTGGCAAAAAGTAACAGAGTACTATTTGGATTCTGATGCTCAGCAATTTATAAAGACCTGGAATCCTATTTATAAAGCAATGCACCATCGGGCGTTTCGTCCGTCATCAGAGGCTCATCAAAAATTTTTACAAAACACAATCAATCGGTTAAAGCAACTTAATAAGCAGGTAGATGTTGGAACCGAAATTCACGAACTTGAACAACAACTCTTATGAGTACAGAATCTTCAAAACCATCCAACGATCTTATCCACGAGAGTAGCCCTTACCTGCTTCAGCACGCTCATAATCCGGTTGATTGGTACCCGTGGTCGGAAGAGTCATTGCAGAAAGCCAAAGATGAAGATAAACCCATTATTGTCAGTATTGGCTATTCGGCTTGCCACTGGTGCCACGTGATGGAGCGAGAATCGTTTGAGGATGATGAGGTTGCTAAACTGATGAATGAGCATTTCATCAATATTAAAGTAGATCGGGAAGAACGACCCGATGTGGACCAGATTTACATGGAAGCAGTACAGACTATGGGCTTGCAGGGTGGTTGGCCGCTGAATGTTTTTTTAACGCCTGATCAAAAGCCATTTTACGGTGGGACGTATTTTCCCAAGCAAAACTGGTCGCAGATACTCAATAACGTGGCATTGGCTTACGAAAAGCAGCGGGAGCAGGTGATTGAAGCTGCCAATAAATTTGCCGAAGGCTTACAAACCAGCGAAACTTTACGGTATAATATTGTGGCCTCTCCGTCAGAATTATACCCGGCTTCGGTTCAGCGCGAACTACGCGAGGTTTTTAGTAAGTTTTCGGAGCGATTTGATGGTGAAAAAGGCGGTTTGAATAAAGCCCCAAAGTTTCCAATGCCGAGTCAGTGGCTATTTTTACTGCGCTATCATTTTCTTACGGAAGATGAGAATGCGCTGAATCACGCATTATTTACGCTGGATCAAATGGCTAAAGGTGGTATTTACGATCAAATTGGGGGAGGCTTCGCTCGTTATTCGGTTGATGCCGAGTGGTTTGCCCCTCACTTTGAAAAGATGCTGTATGACAACGGTCAACTGTTGAGTTTGTACGCCGAAGCATTCAGCCTAACCCATAGTGATCTATACCGACAAGTACTAACTGATACGGTAACTTTCGTAAAGCGTGAGCTCACTAGCCCTGAAGGAGGCTTCTACAGTGCTTTAGATGCCGACAGCGAAGGTGAAGAAGGAAAGTACTACGTTTGGCGCTACGACGAACTTCAACAAATACTAGGTGATGGTGTCGATATGCTGACGGATTATTTCAATGCTACTTCCGAAGGTAACTGGGAACATGGGAATAACATTCTGCACCTTAACTCATCTGAGGGTGAATTTGCTCGGAAGTATGAACTGAGTTTACCCGATTTTAGCGAGTTGGTTAGCAAAGCCAAACAAGACTTATTAAAGCGACGGGCTGAACGGGAGCGACCCGGTCTGGATAATAAGATCATTGCCGGATGGAATGGCCTGATGCTACGCGGACTAGTAGATGCTTATACTGCTTTAGGTGAACAATCTATTCTGGATTTGGCTCAACAGAATGCCGAATTTCTACAAAGTAAACTGATTCAAACAGATGGGGAATTTGCTAGTATCTCTCATACCTACACAAAGGGTGAGCAGCAGATTGCGGGCTTCTTAGATGATTACGCCTTTGTTGCTGACGGACTGATTGCCCTGTATCAGGTTACCTTTGAAGAGCGATGGTTGCACTTGGCTAACCAACTGGTGCGTTATGCTCTTGAACACTTTTACGATCAAAAGGAGAAGTTCTTCTTCTACACTCCCGCCTCTTCTGAATTGATTGCTCGCAAGAAAGAGCTGTTCGATAATGTGATTCCGGCCTCTAACTCGGCTATGACTCGCAACCTACATAAGTTGGGCGTACTGCTAGAGAAAGCTGATTACACCAACTTAGCCCAAGGTATACTCAGCCGAATGCTACCACTAGTCAAACAATACCCTTCGGATACTACCAATTGGGCAGTACTAGCTACTGAAATGGCTTTACCGATGGCCGAGGTAGCTATTGTGGGTGCTAACCACCAGGAGGTAGCATTAGAACTCATTCAGCACTATCATCCTAACAAAGTAGTTTTAGGCACAAAAGACCAGAGTAACCTCCCTTTACTAAAGGAGCGACACACGGAAGATGGTCAAACCACACTGTACGTATGCTATAATAAAACTTGCCAACTTCCGGTAAACGAAGTATCGGCCGCACTGGAACAGCTACAACGGAACTTGCCTTAAGTAGAAGGCACTCTCAGTCTGCGTATATTGTAGTGGATCTAACTATCTCAGAACTTTTTACTCCATAAAAACGTACTATATAGGCACTGTCTTGAAAAATTGGGGCCGACCGGATTTGACAGGATGTGTGGCTACGTGTGTAAGCATGCAGGCGCATGGGCTGCGCGCCTTGACTACTGAGTCCTACAC
>CAKZPJ010000202.1 GCA_937138955.1 uncultured Flammeovirgaceae bacterium
TTCAATTGGGTAAGCATCACTTCGGAATCTACTAAGTTTTTAGAACAACCGAGCGTTACGATATTTACTTTATCTTTTTTTCGTCCTTTCGTCTTCACAGGCGTACTTCAGTTTTAATTGTCTACAAAATTAGCAAAATTTGCCGCTCGCTACTTTACTATCTCACCAAGCACTGAGCAACAAGGCAACTTGTTGAGCGTTGGTAGGACGAACGACTATGAAGCATAACGCATTTTGGTACAGAAAGAATCATTTGAGCGTGTTAATCGCGCTCATTTTTTTTGGTTTGGCCGCTTGCCAAGATGAATCTGACTGCACAACTGATTCTACCAATATCGTCCAACTAGAATTTATTAAACTAGTAAATGAAGGTCGCCAGCAACCAGCTGATGAATTAGACGATATACTAGTATTTAGAGAGGGAAAAGATACTCCGGTTGAAAGAATCACTCCAAATACGGTAGGAGTACCACTTGACCCAACAAGCAATAGTACTACTGTATTTATCTTCCGAGAGATAGGTGACGCTGCTACATTTGATACTCTAGTACTCAACTACCAACGTGAACAAGCCCTGATTTCTCCTGATTGTGGTCCCGATCAGCGATTTCTTGGCTTGGCCGTTGATACAGCGCGGACTTCCTTTGATTCGCTGAGATTACGAGAACCGGAAACTAGTCAGTTTCCCGATGGGGCTAACTTTCTAATATATACTTGTCGGTACGAAATGACGGATGAATTACAGTTACGCTTTAACTACCCGGCTAACGAAGATACAATAGTTGATACATTGATAGTCAGTCGGGTTTACTCGGATGTAGGCAAGCAGGAAAATCTGCGTCTGAATGATAGTATTCCGGAAAATGGAAGCTTGACAGTCACTGTACCTGTTGCTGAGGAACGAGAACAGATTAGAATATTCTTGGAGATTGAGCAGGATGATATTCCTTTTCGGGAAGTAAATGTGCTGTATCGGCGCAATACATTTCAGGTGCCTACTTGCCTAGCGCAAGATCAATACCAAGTAGATTCCGTATGGATGGCCGATACTACGCGCTTGTTTGAACCCGAAATTACCGAAGAACTACTTAACATTAATAATCCTACCAATGCTCAGATTTCTATTCGGTAGTATTGTATTCAGTCTATTAGGCATCACCTCGGTTCAGGCTCAAGCCGATGATTCACTGAATGTAGTAGGTAAGTACGAGCCCTTAGCGCTGCGGGTAGGGGTTTCGCTGAATAATCTATTGAGAACGGCAGTTCGTGACAATGATACGCAGTATAGCTTTCAGGCAGATGCTGTGTTTGGTCGCTATATGCTGGTAGCAGAATACGGGCGGGCGGAGTTAAGTCGTAGCAGCGTAGCGGAAAACCCGTTTACGTATGAGAGCCAAGGTTCCTTTTTTCGATTTGGGCCAGATGTAAACTTGTTAGTGAACCAAGCGAAGAACAGCTTTCGAGCCGATGGTGATGTTATCTTCTTCGGATTACGCTTTGCCCGGGCGCAGGTTACCGATGAAATGACCTTGCAAACCCGCGATGATACGGAGGACATAAATGGCAATAACAATGCTTTCTGGCCATCGCAAGAAATTACGACGCAGAATAGCAATCGAGGAGTTATTTGGCTGGAGATGACAGCCGGAATGAAGGTGCAACTCTACCGCAATATTTTTCTAGGATACAATTTGCGCTTTAAGTTTGCCCGCAACTTTTTGGGTGATACTTCTCTTATTCCTTACGAAATACCCGGCTTTGGCCTGGGAGAAAACGAAGAGTCCTTTCGTTTCGATTACTACTTAATTTATCAAATTCCTTTTAGGAAATAATCAGGCACTCGCCTTAAGGAATAATGAGTTTCTCCACATGGCGAAACTGGCCGGAGACTAAAGTAATCGTGTACAAGCCTGATGCTAGTACATCTAGGTCAGCTAAAGTGACAGTAAGCCCTCCTACAATGTTAGTACTTCTTTGGTACTTACGAACCATGAATCCAGTCATATCGGTGACTTGGATGATCACGGATTGTTCGGTAGCCAGTCCGGTAGCGGTAAGTACAGTCTGGTAATTTTCTACCGGATTAGGTTGAATACTTACCGCAGCTTCCAGAGGATTATGCACTACTATAATAGCCTGAGAGCGAGTGCTAGTTTCATCAAAATCTACTTGCTTCAGGTGGTAATACACTGTACCAAAAGGGGCCTTGGTATCCAGAATTTCGTAATATAGTGGAGTAGCACTATCGCCACCTCCTTCTACTTGCACTACTTCGTCAAACGATGCTCCATCTACCGATCGTTCTACCACAAAATGGCTATTATTAGTCTCGCTAGCTGTTGTCCAAAATACTTTTACTCCACCGACAGTAGATAAAGCTTGGAAGGCTAGAAGCTCTACCGGTAAAGGATTTAGGGTTTCAGACGAAGAAGCTAAGGCAAAGTCACTAAAGGTAGTAAAGTTGATATCAGATGAAATAGTGCCCGCCACAAAATCACCTGCTCCTGAACCAGAGGCTGATCCGGTTCCACCAATATTTACCCAATCCGAACCACTGCTTTTAGCAATCCGAAGAGTGCCAGCATCATCTGATTCGTCGTCAATATTGTAGTTGATAGTTACACTAGCAGAGGTGATACCATCCGAATCTTCAGGAGACTGAGTTATTGTGTAGTGCCGGATACCGGATACTCTCGTAAGTTCAACCGGCAAGGTTCGTTCAGTAGGAGCACTCTCAGTTAGTGAACCGGTGTAAGAACGGGTTACCGCATCATCTTGAGTAAGATTCAGTGTAATCGGACGATAAACACCATTGCTTCCGAACGGAAAGATTTTAGTATCGGGATCGGTTGAATCTTCAATATGTTCTAACGGGCCGTTTACGAAACTAGTACCGGAACCACCCACCACTGAACCATCCGAACCAATAACTAGCAGTTCAGAACTGGTAGTGTTGATAATTCCATCAGTAAGGGTGAGAACACTATTAACTGTTTGCGCTGCGGAAAGTAGAGCCCCGTTAGTATCGTCCAGTTCCAAATTTTCAAACTGTCCGGTGCCATCGCCACCGATAGTTCTTTGGGCTGAACTACCCGCTAAATAAATCTTTCCGGTTCCGGTATGAAGCGATGAGTTATCAACATCACCACCAATGGTAAGCGTAAAGCCCGCATCAGCTAAGGTTCCTTCCGTAATGGTCAAGCTGCTCTGGGCGGTAAGGTCACTATGTAGCGTCAGAGATTCACTAGCATCCAAATTAATAATTAGGGATTTATCGCCAATGCCCGACCATTCGGGAGCTTGAGAAGATTTTCCAGTACCTTCGTAGGTAATATTGTAGGCATTGGCACCCTGAATAGTTCCTGTCATAGACCCATCACTTCTAAGAACGGTAGAGCTTGATCCCATTGTCAGGTTTGTGCTTGAGGCGAAGGTGCCACTTGCTAAAGTCAGTGTGTCGCGTACAGTTTCGGTAGTGTTTAGCGTTTTGGTTCCACTACCTGATATAATAAGGTTGCCAAAATCAGCACCACCCGGAAGAGCTACCAGAGCATTACCACCTCCATCGTATTCTACGGTGCTAACGGCATCTACTAAGTAGGTGCTAAATGCGGTAGAGCTACCCGGAAAATTATCGCTACCATTGTTATTACCGATGATTAAATGCCCGGGCGAATCAATCCGGAGGGTTCCTCCTACTGCATCTCGATTAATTGTATTACTGCCGATGTCTAGGATACCCGCGGTTAAAGTAAGGTCACCATCTATTTGGTAGTCACTACCGCTACCAACAATTTCTACCTGGCGATTGCTCCCGGAAGGATTATTGACGATGAATGAACCGTAGGTATGGTCATCCGAGAGGTTAACATCAAAGCCATCGGTAGAACCTGCTAGGCTCGCTGAGCCATCGCCAAATTGGAATGTGTTGCCAAACGTGATAGCTTCCGTTGAAGGTAAACTTCCGGTACCACTTACTCGATTGTCAGCGTTACCCAAATCGGCAATTCGCGTAGCATAGCCACTACCCGACGCGGCGTGCGGGTTTACTATCGTAACCGTGCCCCCCGTCATATCAACAATCCCCCGTTCCAAATCAAAAATACTCACATTACTGCCTAAATTCTGGTCGCCTTGAGGGTTGAGGTTCAAATTACCACCACTCATCACCAAGCGGGCATTGGCATCATCTAAATTGAAAGCCCCATTTAGATTGAACGTTCCACCAGTAATTTCTAATAAGCTATAGGCGGTGGTAGAACCAAAGGCCGGATTATTATCATTATTCCCAATGTTGAGCTGACTGTTTCCATCACCAACATTGATCGTTCCTCCATTTAATGTTAAGCTAGTAGTATCAGAAGGGTCGCTTGAATATATGATAGAGTTAGTGCCGTTACTAGAGCTGGTGCCGATGTTCAGTATTCCGCTATTTATTTCTACGTTTGTACCATCATTTAGGGCTAGGGACGCAGTAATGTCGCAGTTGCCGCCATTCATTACAAAGTTAGCCCCGCTACCATTAAGTCGTAAGTCGCCAATATTTCCCCCGCCTACACTCAGGTATCCGTCCGAATTAATGGTTAGTATACTATTAGCCCCGTCCATATCAAACAGATTGCGAGTAGCTGGTGAAGGTAGTTGAGCCGCTAGATTAGGAGCTATAATCAATTGAGCCGTATTTACGCTTCCTATACCATCCCCAACGGTTACGGTACCATCTCCCGGCGTAGCGTCTTCCCCAGCGTCATTATTTTCCATATTAAACGGGTTGGTATTAGCAATAGAAGCAAGGGCGGGGTTGGCTAGTATACTGAAAGTTCCGGCATTGATGGTGAGGTTTCCTCCATCGTAAACTTGTAAAAGGTTTTCGTCCGTAACGCTAGTGATACCAGCTCCGAGGTTAATGGTACCACCGTTCATTGTTAAGCTACCGCGGATTCTCATACGAATTCTGTTCACCGTAGTGGCATCAGGTAAAATATCAATTGTACCCGCCGAAATGTTCAGGCTGGCTCCCGCCAAAATGTTTACCCCCTGATAAAAAGTACAACTAGCGGTGGCTCCGTTACAAGTAAGGGTGCCAATAATATTTACTGGTTCCCCGCCCGTAGTGTTGGTTTCTAACGTTCCGCTGCCCGTAATTGTAACATCATCTAGATCGCCCTCCCCCCCAAATTGAACGATAGCGTCATCGCTGATGCTCAAACTGCCGTGATAAAAAAATCTGTCTACGTTGCCACTACTATTATCGGTTCCTACTAGCAGCGAAGCATTATTAGTCAGGGTAATATTTGAGATGGAGTTTAGGGATTCTCGCTGCAAACGATTGCCTACGGTAACGTGAGCAGTATTG
>CAKZPJ010000203.1 GCA_937138955.1 uncultured Flammeovirgaceae bacterium
AATATTATTCGCTCCTTGAATAGACTTATAAGCACCACTCCACACGAACGGCAAACGCCCATTCTGCTGCGCTACTCTAAACTGGTCAAATTCCCGGAAATCAGCTTTATTGCTCGCTTTATGCGTAGTGAGATCATCGCTCCCCATCAATATTGCTTGAGTAGAAGCATTACCAAGACCTGAGCTCCAAGTAGAACTAAGCGGTTTATAAGTACCCGCCAACGCAGCGAGCAACCCTTGTTCGTTATTTAGTGCCCCACTTTCGGAGGTGATCTGGGCTGATAAGTCTTCTTCCAGAAAATCAGAGCAAGAAGATAGACTAAATAGAAAAACAGTTATTAAGATTAAATTTCTCATAACAATTATATTATTAGTTAAAAGGTTAAGTTAATACCAAGTACCCAAGTCTTCGAGTTGGGATATGCACCACCGTCGGCACCACGCGCTTCACCTTGCCCCCGATTAGAGAAGGATTCAGGATCAATACCTCGGTAGTTAGTGAATGTAAGCAAGTTGGTAGCACCAATCATTACTGAGCCATTCACCCCTTTCAGCATGTTTGCTGGTAGGTTGTATGTTAGACTAACGTTTTTCAAGCGAAGAAAATCTCCAGATTCCATAAAACGAGAAGATTGTATTTCTGAAACATCGGTAGAACTGAAAGCTGGTATATCACTTCCTTCATTGGAGTCAGCCACCCACTGGTTTTGGATGTCAGTGTGCGTAACTTCTCGAGCATCGGCATTAGCCATAATGGCCGTAGCGTAAGCAAAGTTCCATTTATCGTACCCCATCATGGCTTGCCAGAAAACGTTCAATGTAAAGTTACCGTAGGTAAAATTGTTATTCCAGCCAAATAGGCGAGTAGGAATGGCACTCCCGATGATTTGATAATCGTCGCCGCCAATAACGCCATCACCGTTTATATCTTCATATTTAGAATCTCCCGGAATGTTACCAAATTCAGCCGCTGCAGCCGCTTCATCGGTACCCCAAACACCTAGATAGTTTAACCCCCAGTAGCTAGCCAAACTTTGTCCAGGTAGGATAACCATCTCAGGTAGATTAGTAAGGCCCGCTCCGGCATCAGTATCAGAAAATATCTGCTCGCGGTCTCCAATGCTTATCACTTCGTTATCTAGTAGTGAAAGGTTCACTGAGGTATACCAGTTAAATTTACCATTATCAACCACAGTACTAGTAAGCCCAAATTCAAATCCGCTGTTTTCTACCTCTCCTAAATTTCGGAAAATAGCTCCCCCACCGGAGTACTGAGGTAGCGGTTCGCTTAATAGTAGATCAGTAGTATTTTTCTTAAAGTAGTCAGCTGTAAAACCAAGGCGACCATTAAAAATCTGCATATCAATACCAAAATTAATCTGCTCAGTAGTTTCCCATTTTAAGTTAGAGTTCCCAGGGTTACCAATAATGATACCGGAAGTTAGCTGACCATTTTCAAAGGAGGTACCTGCCTGCTGATCTGAAGTATTAAAGCTGGTTATCGTACCAAATACGGGTATAGCTTGGCTACCAGTAACACCGTAGCTACCACGTAATTTCAAGTCATCAAAGAAGTTCAGACTCTTAATAAACTCTTCTTCAGAAAGTCGCCAGCCTAACGCCATTGAAGGAAAGTAACCGAACTGATTGTCTCCGCGGAATTTAGATGAACCATCGGCCCGGATTGACGCAGTAATAAGATAACGATCCATTAGCGTGTAATTTACCCGACCAATATACGAGCGGATTGTCTGCCTTTCTCGTAGTGCCTGCGAAGTTGCTGAACCGGCCAAGGTAATATTGTCGAACTTAAGCTCAGGAAACTGTAAGCCTACTGCATTAGTACTGAATTGATCAGACTGCCGAAGCTGGTGCTCCACTACTCCGGTAATCGTTAAATTATGAATATCTCCGAAGACTTTGTTATAACTCAGTGAGTTAGTGTTCTGAAGAAATATTTCTTCAACAGAACCCCGGGCGGCGCTAGGATTATTGTTAACTCGTGCTGCTGAAAATGCCTTTCTCTGACCGTTCGCATAGTTGATTCCGAAGCTAACATCAGCAGTTAAACCATCAATTATTTCGTAGCTAAAACCACCGTTGGCATTAATCGTATTGGTTTCAACGATATTGTCATTTTCGGCTAACTCAATAGGGTTTACCTTGATAGAAGATACCGGATCAATCAGGGTAGGAATACCATTTTCATCGCGAGCGGGGGTAGTTGGTGCCCAAGCTAGAGCTCCGGCTACGGGCCCACTGGTGTTGTATCCACCTTCAGTATTATTGTTTTCCCGGCGCGTGAAATTCATTTTCAAGTTCGCGGTAAGCTTTTCCGATAAATTAGCCCGAATGTTCGTTCGCAACGAGTAGCGTTTGAAATCAGAATTTATAATTGTTCCCTCCTGATCCAGGAAGTTTCCGGAGATAAAGTACGTTACGGCTTCATTACCGCCAGAATAATCTACTTGGTACTCTTGCCCGAGGCCCGTTCTAAATATTTCATCTTGCCAGTCGGTGCCACCATTCCTACGAAATTGTTCCACCTCTTCGGCACTAAACGGGGGGTTCGAGCCTAGCACATTTGCCCGACGATTTGCTACTTCGGCAAAGGTACCCGCATCTAAAAGATCCCAAGTATCTAGCACTTCCGATGAAAAATAGCGAGCGGTTAAAGACAGTTTAGGTTCGCCAGCTTTACCAGTTTTAGTAGTGATAAGCACTACCCCATTGGCACCCCGACTACCGTAAATTGCCGTTGCCGAAGCATCTTTTAGCACCTGAATACTTTCAATATCACTGGGGTTCACATCACGAAAATCGGCTCCTACAAATCCATCCACTACGTACAAAGGTTCATTACTACCATTAATAGAGTTCGCTCCTCGGATACGAATAGAAACCGCCCCACCCGGTGCACCAGAGCTGTTAGTTACATTAACTCCTGGGGTTCGTCCCTGCAATATTTGATCGAAGCGAGTTACCGGTTGGGCTGCGAAATCTTTCTGATCTACTGTAGCAATTGACCCAGTAACATCCTTTTTCTCTTGGGTTCCGTAACCAATCACTACAATTTCGTCTAGTGCTTGTACATCTTCGGAAAGAGAAATGTTAATAGTGCTTCTGCCGTCTACAGACACTTCTTGGGTAGTGTAGCCAATAGAAGAAAATATTAAAGAAGCATCATCGGCTACCGATATGCTGTAGTTACCGTCAATATCGGTTACCGTACCATTGGTAGTGCCTTTTTCCAACACATTTACGCCAGGCAACCCTTCATTATTATTAGGGTCAATTACCTTTCCAGTAACTGATACCTGAGGAATAATTTCCACTTCTTCTTGAGCTTCTATATTTTTCCGTTTTCGGGCTACGGCGATGTTATTACCCACCTGCTTAAACTTCATGCCTGTTTGGCGGGAAACATCTACTAAAATCTGATATAGTGTTTGGTCAGTGTAAGTACCACTCACTTGATTGATTCTTCTCAAGTCAGCAGTATTGTACTCAAAAGTGAAATCCGAAAGCGTCTCAATTTTTTTAAATACATCGACGATCTTTCTGTTTTGCAAGCGTAGCGTAAGATGTACTTCTTTAACACTTTGGATGCTTTGGGTGGCTCTATCAGTTGCCCCCAAAAGACCTAAGGCGAGAACCTGGATTGTGAAGGCTATTGTTAGCGATCTTAGCATCCAGAGAGGTTGGAGTATTAGTTGTGATCTCATAAGGAAAAGGTTATTAGTAAAAATTTATTTTGCGACTAAGGTTATTGTAGCTGAATTAAGAACTATCTATTTTCATGGCTGAACTAGTGATAGGTTATAAGTACTCGTTTTTGCTGAATCTCAAAGCTAAAATCCATGACAAAAGCCATAGAAGTTAAAATATGCTCAAGGCTTTTTTTCTGATAAGAAGCGGTGTAGTTCCAGCGCTTATTGGGCTGATTATTTGCAATGATTTTTACGCCGTACCAGTGTTCTAGTAAAGTAAATACCTCTTCCTCATCAGCATTTTGTAGAAATAGCTTTCCCTCTTTTTGATACCGTACACTTTCTAAGGCCAGTTGAAGAGGATAGCAAAAACGGTTAGTTTAGAAGCGACCAAACTCACTAAAGCTAACCGTTATGAATGATAAAAAATTTGATGACCAAGGTACGAAAAAGTTTACGATCCATGCTAGGGGACAGGTACTTGTCGGGCAATGCTTTACGTCGCTTCAACGTATTAGGAGCGATGATCAGTGGTATTTTGCTGCAAAACTCCAGCCGACTCAGTGATCTTGGCCGAGCCAATCCTGAGCATAAACAACAGGCTAGTAAAGAGAAGCAGTATAAACGATGGTTACTGAGTTCTCATACGTCCTATCAAGTACACTATCTACCCTACATCACGGCTTTACTGGAAAATTTGGGCAGCCAAGGAAAACTAGTCTTCAGTATTGATGGTAGTACTGTCGGACGAGGCTGTATGGTACTCATGTTCAGTGTCATCTATCAGAAACGAGCTATTCCCGTGATTTGGACGGTAGTGAAAGTTAAGAAAGGACACTTAGCTGAAACGGTTCACCAGGAATTACTAGCCCGGTTAGCGCAGATTGTACCGGACTGTTGTCAAATCACTATTGTAGGCGACGGAGAATATGACGGCTGTCAATGGCAAGCCGATATTCTCGGCTATGGCTGGGATTATGTACTGCGAACAAGTCCAACTAAACTAGTAGGAGAAGTGCCAGAGGAAATGCTTCCTTTAAAGTGGCTATCCCCAAATCGGGGGCATACTACTTTCACCCTGACGGACATATATTTCACCCAGCAGCGTTATGGCCCATTAACGGCTATAGTGTGGCATGAAGGCAAGTACAAAGAAGCTATTTATCTACTCAGCAACTTAGACTTTCCGCCACTGATCACTCAACTCTACAAGAAGCGCTTTTATATAGAAACCTTCTTCTCGGATCAAAAAAGCCGAGGCTTTAACATTCAGCGTAGCAAACTAAGTAATCCGCAGCGTTTGGCTAAACTTCTTATTGCTACTTGTTTAGCCTATGTTCTTTGCTTAGTAGCGGGGGGCATATGTCAGCAATCTCATTTGTATGCCTGGGTGCACAGAAAAGACCGATGTGACCTAAGTCTATTTTCGTTGGGCAAACGCTTTATTGAACTATTAGTAGACTTACGACAATGGCGGACTTTTTCCGTCACATTTTTCTCATATCAACCACATCTATGAAAGTGTACGGTATCAAAAAAAACAAAGGGTTTTTGTTGACCTCTCTGTAAAGTTAAGATTTTTTTCATCTTA
>CAKZPJ010000204.1 GCA_937138955.1 uncultured Flammeovirgaceae bacterium
TGGTCTTCACAGAAAACGGGAAAACGCATCGAACTTCATTTATAAAGGAGTAACCACTTTATTTTATCAAATTGGGTTTAGTGACTTTGGTAAAAACGGTTCAACTGGTCAGTAAGTTGAGCGTATAGAGGTTTAGTAAACTCTACGAATAATTGCTGAGGAGGCGGTGGCACTGCTTCCGGTAAATTGCATAGAGCCAACTGATCCTCACTTAGTGCTCGCTCATCGCCCTGATAGCGAGCCCACTCGGCAAACCATAGGTGCTCACCCTGAAACTCATCTCGCAACAAACTCCGATTGCTATTTCCTTCGACAATACTCACCCCTAGAATACCACGTGAAGAAATTTCAGCGCGGGTAGTAATAAGTTTAGCGTTTACTTTTCCGTACACTGGCTTCTTCACTGTACGGCTTGTTGAGCTGAAAGTCTCAATATCTCGGGAAACAGTACGTTTTTTAGGACGTTGAGCCGCTACTTCAATCTCACCTACCTTCACACTATCTCTAGTAACCGTTTCTTCTTTCTGATGGGTATGAGACTGACCAACTACAAAATCTTCAAACTGCAAACGAAGTACGTGATCAGGATATTCTAGTTGTTGGCGCTGGGCTTTTCTAGCATCGTAAAAAGCAATAAATTGATTTCTTCGCTCATAATTACGCAGGAAATCGCTCACTTGATCGTAAAAGAAATCGGCACTCACCTGATAGTAGCGGGAAGGCACCGAGCGTGGTTCTACTAATACTTTTAATGTCCCGGCATTCTGAGCCTCCACTAGTTTTTGGGTAACATTTTTATACCTAGGCACATAATCCTGGGCCTGCTGGTAATGAAAATAGGCCTGCCGGGCACTTTCTATAGTATTTTCCCGCATAGCCTGTTCACCCGCCTGATACTGCTCTGCCGCCGCTTTATTTTTTACTTGTCCGTATTGCTGATGGAAAGACTTCGGGCGAGAAATCACTTTTCGGGCAGAAGGAGATGATCTAATGGCATCGTACATTGCATTCAACTGCCGATAATTATCTGCGGCTATACTCCATTGAAAGGCATCTTTCGCCTGCTTTGCCTGATTAATATCGCTTAAAAGTTGCTCCGTCGCTAACGGATACGCCTGACGCAGAGCAGCCTGAGCTTTATTATTTCTCGGGCTTCTACGGAGCTTATCAGTAGCCTTCAGTACGGCTTCGTAGTAGTCGCCCCGTTCCAATAACTTTTTGCTGGATGAGCACTGTACCGATAGGGCTACCAGCATCGCTAATAGCAAGTAATAAGCAACTTTCATAGCATAGTTGGATGATTAATTAGTACATCTATGCCAAAAGTGCGCCAAACTAACTAATTGCTAGCGCATGGTTTGTTTAGGTTGCTCGCCAGCGAAGGTAAGAAGAGCAGTAACCAATCTATCTAAGTCCTTGATTTTAGTGTACACATGAGGGGTAATTCTAACTCCGTTCAACGCCTCCCACTTCACCGGGCTAGCGTGGATTTTATATTCTTTGAACAGTCGGCTGTTTATGTCGACTGCATCCATTCCTGCAATACCCACATTGCAGAGTGCCCCGGAAAACTCGGAAGAAAGCGGTGAATTAATCTGAATGTTAGGATGATCTTTTACTTGATCTACCCAGTAGCGCTTGAGGTAATGTAGACGGGCTCGTTTTCGCTCAGCTCCAATTGCATTATGAAAATCGATGGCCTGACCAATAGCCTGTTCAGGAGCAAACGAACGAGTGCCCAGGCTTTCAAACTTACGAATATCGTCGCGTTCGGGCGCATGATCGGGAATAAGTGGCCAGAGATCAGCAATATTTTCTTTCTTCACGTAGATCATACCCGTACCGAAGGGGGCGCATAACCACTTGTGTAAGCTGGTACCGTAGTAATCACAGCCTAGTTTTGGGATATTAGAATCGACGTGAGCGAAAGCATGCGCTCCGTCAACTACCGTGCGAATACCTCTTTTTCGGGCTTCCGTACAAATCTTTTGCGGAGGCACAATCTGCCCCGACCAATTCATCAGTTGGGTAATATGGATGAATTTAGTCTTCGGAGTAATGGCTTCCAAATAGCGATTGACGATAGCTTCCTCGTCTTCCATGCCAATATCCAGCGTAATCCAGTTGAGCTTAATGCCATCTCGTTTTGCCCGCTGTTTGTAGGCACTAATCATGTTGGGATAATCGTATTTACTCAGTACTACCTCATCACCCTCTTTCAAATCGAGCCCAAAGATAATGGTATCTAGAGCTTCGGTGGCGTTACGGTTAATCGCAACCTCTTCGGGTGAGCATCCGGCTACATCGGCCAGTTTCATACGTAAAGATTCCCGACCCTGATCCAGAATGCGCCACATGTAGTACGACGGAGCCTCATTGGAAAGATGGTAGTAACGATCAACAGCATCTTGCACAATTTTAGGTTGGGGGCTGACTCCGCCGTTGTTAAGGTTGATGATATTGGGCGAAACAGTATAGGCTTGCTGTATACCGCGCCAGAGATCTTCATCCGAAGCTACTTCTTCAGCAGGTAGCTGATTAAGTTGAAGTAGTGATTCGGAAAGCTCTTCTGCCCGCAAGTGAGTAACTAGCGGAGTTAATGATAAAGCCCCGCTGGTACCGGCTAGTTTTTTCAGAAAAGATCGTCGTAGGTTAGTCATTCTTTTGGGGATTGGGTTTTAGAAATTAGTGTTATGGTGTTAGTGTGTTATAGTTCTAATTACTAGGGTGTCCGGTGTTTTGAGTTTAGTAATTTTAAACATCGGGCGCAGAGCACTTTAACACTCTTGCTAGGTATACATCGTATCGGCTACTTTTTTGATGGCTACCACCATGCGTTCGGTATCCTCGTGCGACGGGGTAGTTTCCCAACTGCCCATTTTATGGGTTCCACCTACGATAATACCGTCTTTTCGGTTAATGGTGTAAGCACTTTGAGTAGCTATCCGGTAATTTACCTCCTGTTGCGGAATAACAAATGCTAACTGTCCGGCAATGGGCGTTAAATGAGGATCATCCGTCAGGCGTTTAGCGCCGATGCCCGTACAATTAACGATGCAGGTTTCGGGCAAAGCGTCCAAATTTTCCAGTCGTTTAAATTCCTGAATTTTTACCGTTCCACCAAATCGTAGAAAATCGTCGGTGTACATTTTAAGCAAGGAAGGAATATTGAATACCATTGAAGTCCGCCGATAAACTACGGGGGCTCGGAAAGGATGCTCTTTATCAGCGAGACGTTTAGGTTTCGGAAGCACTTCCATGAAGTTGTACTTCTCATTAGCCGGAAGGTCGCCATGTGCTAAAGAGGCTTCATCCTGACGAACATCGTAACTATCAGTCCATACAACTAAATTCCCCAGCCCCAACAAATTTTGGTACGACAGAAAAGAAGTTTGATGCATTTGTTTGAACTGCTCAAAGAAAGTGTCATTCACGTTGCTGGAGTCAATCAAGCGGTGAGCCGGCGACCAGGTTCCAGTAGCCTTACTGGAGGTGATGTCCGGGGCCATCTCCTTAGTGTAGATGGTTACTTCGTAGCCTCGCCGCTGTAATGCTCGTGCGGTGGTCAATCCAATCACGCCGCAGCCAATAACGGCTACTTTTCGGGCTGAACCTGGGGGTAACGCCATAGCATCAGTAGCTGTTGAAACGATTGAGTTTTCCGAGGCCCAGGAAGAATCTACCAATTTCGTAGCTAATTCGGCTGAGCCCCAGGAGAGTGACCAGCCGCTTCCGCCGTGACCATAATTATGCACCAGAGTTTTGCTTCCTAAGGTTTCTTTTTCTATGCGGGGACCAATAGTTCGGTAGGGACGTAGACCTACGGTTTCTTTTACCACCCGATCTAGCGAGATGCGTAGTTTAGGTAGGTATCGGGAGGAATATTGTATATTAAGTTGCTTTTCAGCCAGACGGAGTGCCGACGGAGCACAGGAGGCTATTCCCAAAGTGGCTCCGGCAACTACCGATTTCTGAAGAAAAGACCGTCTATTTACCATAACAAGATATTTTATTTTATTGTAAAGTAAAATTACAGAATAAAGTATTGAATAAGAAAATAGACATGAATTATTATCAAAATGAGTCAAAGAATAGAAAATGAAAAAAAACGCTTTACGACTAACCTTACTAGTACTTATCCTTTTGCCTATACTGGGCTACTCTCAGAAACCTAATATTTTATTTATCATTGCTGACGATTTGAATACGCAAATTGGTCCATACATGGGTATCAATGAGCATACTCCTAACCTGAGCCGACTGGCTGATGAGGGAGTGAAATTTGATCGAGCCTATTGTCAGTTTCCACTCTGTGGTCCATCTCGGGCTTCGCTAATGAGCGGACTTTATCCTGAAACTAATGGAATGCTGAATAATAACGATTTGCTAGGAAGCTACCGAGCTAATAACCCCCAACTAGCCAATCATCCTTCTATGGCTGGTTTCTTTCGCGAGCAGGGTTATTTTACCGCTCGAGTTTCCAAGATATTTCATATGGGAGTACCCGGTGGCATTGAGCGGGGCAGTGCCGGAGGCGATGATCCTGATTCCTGGGATTACGCTTACAACGTGATGGGGCCGGAAACCTTAAGCCAAGGAAAATTGGAATTGCTATCCCCTAAGAATCTACACTACGGCAGTAATTTTGCCAAAATGATGGTACCCGATTCCTTAGACTTTACCCAAACCGATTATTTGGCGGCTAGTCAGGCGATAGCCATCTTAGAAAGCCGAGCCGCTCCAGTAGCGGAAGGCGCTAGCAATTTAGTTAAGCTAAAGCCTGAGTCTCCCTTCTTTCTGTCGGTAGGCTTTGTTCGTCCGCATGTGCCCCTCATTGCTCCCAAAAGCTACTTTGAGCCGTACCCCTGGCAAGAAGTTATGCTGCCAGAAGTTGCTGGGCTTGATGATGTGCCTCCGAGAGCGCTCACCCGGCAGAATGATAAAATCTGGGGAATGAGTGAGCAGCAACAGCAAGAAACTATTGCAGCATATATGGCCAGCGTCCGGTTTATGGATGCTCAGGTCGGTCGATTATTAGATGCACTGGATCAGCTAAACTTACGAGAAAATACAATTGTAGTATTTGTTTCTGATCACGGATATAACCTGGGAGAGCACGATTGTTGGTCGAAGGTAAGTTTGTGGGAAGGAAGCGTGCGGGTGCCGATGATTATTTCTGCTCCAGATGATCAGTTCAACCAAAATCGGGGTACCAGTTGCAATGCTATTGTAGAACTGCTTGATTTATACCCAACCTTGTTAGACCTGAGTGGCTACGCTCCGCAACAACCCGCAATTTTGCAGGGAAAAAGCTTAGTAGAATGGTTGGAAAATAGCAATTACCAGTCAGATGATGAGCATTATGCTTATACCGTTTCTTACCAAGGAAGTGCTGCTTCTTTAAAGCAAGGAGACTGGCGATACACCCGTTGGGGCGACAATGCCGAAGGCAATAATGAAGAATTATACGATCATGATTCTGACCCCGAAGAGCATCATAATTTGGTAAACGATCCCAACAAGAAAAAGGCTTTAGAAGAAATGCGAGCGAAGTTTAACCAAGTGAAGCAAGAAGTGCATGCAGCATTACCTCAATAAATGGATGAGTTAGAAAAACTTTATCAGTATCTGTCCCGGTTTCTGTCAGAATCGCGAACGCAGCGGTTTGAAGAGGTATTACGATGGCGTACGTGCCATTTTACCGTAGCGGTAGAAGATATTTATCAGCAGCACAACGCTAGTGCCATCATTCGCACCTGCGATTGTCTGGGTATTCAGGATATTTCTGTTATGGAACGGGGCAATGAGTTTAAACTAGCTAAAGGTATGGCGCGGGGTGCTGAAAAATGGGTAGACGTCCAATACTATTCTGAGCCCCCGCTGACAAATAGTGTTACCGCTTGTTTAGACAGTCTGAAGAGTCAAGGCTACCAAATTGCCGCGGCTGCTCCGCATTACGATCAACAGAAACCGCAATCATTTGATATTCAGGTACGAACAGCTTTTTTCTTCGGGCACGAGAAGTACGGTTTATCCGAAGAAGTTATAGAACGGGCTGATCAACGGATTGCTATTCCCGCTTTTGGATTTACCGAAAGCTATAACGTATCGGTAGCTGCTGCTTTGCTCTTGTATGAGCTTACGGCTCGCCTCCATCAATCTACCGAAATCAATTGGCAACTTAGCGAAGACAAAAAGATGGAAAAGCGAGTAG
>CAKZPJ010000205.1 GCA_937138955.1 uncultured Flammeovirgaceae bacterium
GGCTTAAAGGTACCGAATACGATGATCGAATTTTAGGTTGCCAGTCGGTGGGCTTTAAAGAAAAGATGGAGAGTAATCAATTATTAAGCGGAGATCTGTCCAATCGGATTATTATGTTTGTTACGGCCATGATGGAAGTTAAAAGCTCAATGGGTGTGATTGTGGCCGCCCCGACTGCGGGTTCCTGCGGAGTGGTACCAGGGGCCATCATCGGTACCGCCGCCACATTAGGACTTAGTGAAGGTGATGTAATTAAGGCACTACTTACCGCCGGAATTATCGGGGTATTTATCGCGGCTCACGCTACCTTTGCGGCTGAAGTAGGTGGTTGCCAGGCCGAATGTGGCTCTGGCTCGGGGATGTCGGCGGCAGCTCTGGTGCAAATGGCCGGCGGTACACTGGAACAATCCATAGGTGCCTCTTCCATTGCCCTGCAAAACTGCCTGGGTATGATCTGTGATCCGGTAGCTAATCGAGTGGAAGCTCCTTGTTTAGGGAAAAATGTACTAGGCGCTACCAATGCCCTTTCCTGCGCCAATATGGCGTTAGCAAATTACAACCATCTGATTCCTTTGGACGAAGTAATTTATACGATGGATCAGGTGGGTCAGAGTATTCCTAATACCCTTAGATGCACCTCGTTAGGAGGGTTGTCTGTTACCAAAACTTCTAAAGAGATTGAAGTAAGATTGAATCAGCGAGCGTTTAAGAGTTGTTAAATAGTATATCTAATTTGAGCGATAAGACTAGTCACCCTTTGGTAGATCGCTAAACATAGAAGGCTAACTTAGCCTACTTGTTTTCTTACCGAGAAGTATCTATAGCTCACGCATTACCATATAAGAATTCAATCTTGATGAAACGAATAGATATTATTTGCATAAATTTAAGGTAAGATTAATAGTGGTTATCACGAATGGTTTTGTATAGCTGAATTTTACCCCTCAACCCCCTTTGGCGAAGGGGGATTGATGCTACTTAGAAGTTTCATAAGAATTCATTCGTGATAATGTCTGGTTTGTACAGTAAATATCCGTGGTACATGGATTACCTTTCCCAGCAAAACCAACAAATAGCTAAAAAACAGAATCTACAGGATTATGGAAGTCAAAAAGAGAGCCTTTCCGTAGTTATTCAAAGCGAGGATGCTACCGTGGGCAACATGCCAAGGATGGTAGTCTTTGATAAATTTCCGATTGCTTCAATACAGTTAGCCGCTTTTGCAACATAGTTTACATCCTTTAGAATAAAATTGGAAGAAATTGCCACACTGTCGCTTTCTTTTCTCAGCCGATTTTTCTCACTTTGGATAAACAAAACGTAGCTAAATATTTCAACTAAAAACCTGTACGATTGGGTGACAATGCTTGATTTTAGCAACTAACATTAATTGGCACTGTACTCGTGCACAAAATAGAAAATGATGATGAGAATCTACCTATATATCACCTTTGTATCGTTGAGTTTCGGTTCAACCTACGCCCAGAATTACTATACACTTAGCGGGCAGGTTACCGATGTCGAGAACCGGCCATTAGAGTACGCTAACGCACTGATACTTACTGCTGAAGACTCTGCGTTGGTGAAAGGAGCTATCACCGATGAAGCCGGTCGCTATGTATTTGAAGATATTGAAGGCGGCACTTATTTCGTAGCGGTTAGCCTGGTAGGCTACGAAACCGTTCAGACCAACCTGGTTACCATTAGGAAAGGAGTTTCTCCCGAATTGCCAATCGTTAAGTTAGAAGAAGGAAAAACTCTGGATAATGTAACCGTAACCTCCACTAAGCTGGCGTATGAGCTTAAACAAGACCGAATGATCATGAATGTGAGTGCCTTACCGTCGATGAGCGGAAATACTGGTCTGGAACTATTACAAAAAGTACCGGGGGTCATTGTAGATCGGCAGAATAATAGCATTGGTATGATTGCCAAGGGAGAGGTGCTGGTGATGATCAATGATAAGGTAAAGCGGGTGCCTCGCGAAGTGCTTATGGCTCAGCTTCAGGGCATGCGGGCCGAAAATATTGAGCAAATTGAAATTATACATCAGCCTCCGGCCAAATACGATGCGAGTGGTGCTGCCGGTATCATCAACATCGTATTGAAAGAAAGTACTCAACTGGGTACCAACGGTAGTGTGGCGATCACCGGAGGGTACGGTCAGCGGGAGAAGGCTGGGCTTAGCCTGAACCTGAATTCCAATCAGGGAGTGATGAACTGGTACGGAGATTACACCTTCAACCATAGCCGGGCTAACGAGTACGAGGTAAATCACTTCCGGGAGTATGAGTATCAAGGTGACGACTACTATTACGAAAACTTCGTAACTCTTCACAATTACCGAGATGGACAGCACGCAGCCAATT
>CAKZPJ010000206.1 GCA_937138955.1 uncultured Flammeovirgaceae bacterium
AAGATGGAACTATTGTGAGCTATCAATGGTCAGCAGTATCAACTAATTCAGCAACTATTGCTAGCTCAACATCAGCCCAAACTACGGTAACTGACTTAAAAGAAGGTATGTATTACTTCGCTGTCGTAGTAGAAGATGATGATGAGAGTATAGCTACTGATACGGTAAAAGTAACCGTAAAGCCCGCCCCCAATGTTGCTCCACTAGTTAATGCGGGAGATGATATAGCAGTCACACTACCTCAAACGGAAGTCTCTTTGCAAGCTAACGCTAGCGATGAAGATGGAACTATTGTGAGCTATCAATGGTCAGCAGTATCAACTAATTCAGCAACAATTGTTAATGTAGCATCTGCCCAAACCTTAGTAACTGACTTAAAAGAAGGTACGCATCGGTTCATGGTTACGGTAACTGATAATCATTCTGCTACCTCTAATGATACTGTAGAAGTAACTGTGAAGGCAGCACCCATAGTAGAGAATAAGGAGCCTAGATTAAATTATGCCTATTACGAGGGACAGTGGAACACATTACCTGATTTCAGTCAGCTTTCGGCAGTTGAGGAAGGTACTGTATCTAACTTTAATCTCAGTGAGCGAAAACAAGATGAACTCTTCGGATTTACATTTACGGGTTACATTAATATTCAAACCACGGGAACCTATCAGTTCTACACATCATCTGATGATGGCAGTGCACTGTACATTGATGGAAGGAAGATTGTAGACAATGATGGACTGCACGCAAAGCGAGAACGGTCGGGATCAGTAAGACTGACAGAAGGAAAGCACCCCATCCGAGTAGACTTTTTTGAACACCAAGGACGTGAAGTTCTGGAAGTAAAGTATGCAGGCCCCGGAATTAGTAAGACACTTATTCCGAATGAATTACTTTCTTTGGAAGGTGATCCAGTATCTGAGAGCCCCGAACCTCCAGTGGCCAAAGCTGGCGAGCCCGGCTTGTACTACAGCTACTACGTAGGCGAGTGGCTCGCTTTACCCAATTTTGACCAACTCACCCCTGCTAGTCAAGGTATTTTACCCAACTTTACTTTTGACCCTGCTATCGGAAAACTCTATACGATGGGCTTTGTCTACGAAGGATACCTATTGATAGAACAAGCTGGCGAGTATACCTTTCATGTGAATGCTAACGATGGTAGTAATTTCTACTTGGATGGAAAAGAGATTATTAACAATGATGGCCGAAAAGCCGAAGCACAGGAAAAGTCAGGCAAGGTTCAACTAACCGCAGGATATCACCCAATTCGGTTAACCTTTTTTGAGCGGTGGGGTCCACAGGTGTTAGAAGTAAGCTACCAAGGACCCGGCGTAGCATTACAACTAATTCCTGATAATAAGCTTTTCTTGAATGCTCCTGAAGTGGAACCTGTAAAAAAGGTAGAAGAAATTTATGTAAACTTTCATCGAGAAGGTCGCGACGTAGCTGACAACTGGAATAATATGCATCGGTCTACTGACCCTCTTCTGTTAGAGAATATTGATGGCACATCTTCGGCAATAACCTTGGCATTAGCAACATCTTGGGATGGAGCGAACCATAAAGGTTTCACAGCTGGAAATGATAATGGAAAGTATCCTGATGCAGTAACTCGCTCATACTTCTGGACACAAGGGCAAGAAGTAATAACGCTAAATGGAGTATCACCGGACAAATTCTATAGCTTCACCTTCTTCGCTAGTTCTATGTTTGGTGGTAACCGAAATACGATTTACCGCATCGGTAACCAGGAAGTTACTCTCAATGCATCATACAACGAAGAAAAAACAGTGACGATAGATAACGTGCGGCCAACTACAGATGGAAAGATACAAATTGAGATTAGCCGAGCGGTTGGTTCTACTTATGGTTTCATAGGTGCACTAGTTATTAAGAGTACGGCAGCGGGAGTCCCAGTAGCCAGACAAGAAAGTACTCCGAAAAAGCAAGCTAGTCTAGCACCTAATATTGAAGAAACACAGCTACTTTTCGATCAGGCAACGATCAGTATTTATCCAAATCCATCTATTGGTATCATTCATATTAAGACTGCGCAGTCAGGAGCCTATTGGATTAGCGATATACAAGGAAACATTTTTAAAGAGGGCGCACTAGTTGAGCAGGAATCTCAATCGCTGAACCTTACGAACTTGCCTAAAGGTGTTTATCTGGTACGGACTCAAACGAGCAATCAGTGGAATACCCAGAAGATTATTATACAATAAATAGCGTAGATTAGTATTCTGATAAAAAGTGCTGGATGTTTATTCAGCACTTTTTGCTTTATTGCAGTTATAAACAAGTACCTGCGCCATTCTTAACCGCGCGGGTATTTGCTGTACTGTTAAATGTAGATGAATGCTGAAATGAAGCGCTGGCAAGAATACTGGGGGAGGCTTAAAAAAACCGTGGGAATGCGGTTACTCATTGATACCTATAAGGGATTTCTACAGGATAATCCTATGCTCTACGGTGCTTCTATCGCATTCTACATGATTTTTTCTTTACCGGCTTTACTAATTTTTGCAGTATATATTGCCGGTATAATTTATGGTGAAGAAGCGGTGAAAGGAACACTGTACGAGCAAATATCCACCCACGTAGGGGAAGGAATTGCTAAGCAGATTCAAAATATTCTTCGTAATGTCAATCTCAATGAATCGGGAGCAGTGGCAAAAACAATTGGTTTTGCTACGCTAATCTTTAGTGCCACTACCGTATTTGTTAATATTCAATTAGCCCTGAACGAAATTTGGGGAGTGCGCGCTAAACCCCGACGAGGCTGGCTCAAACTGATTATAGATCGCCTTTTTTCCTTTGTAATTGTAGTAAGCTTGGGGCTGATTTTAATTGTCTTTCAAATTAATCGCCGCGATCGAGGCGGCTGGCTACCGCCTGCTGCACGCTCTT
>CAKZPJ010000207.1 GCA_937138955.1 uncultured Flammeovirgaceae bacterium
CATTTAATAGTTACTTGGTCGTAATTCAGAGCCATCAGATGTTCAAAATAGCCTCGTGTTCCGTAATAGGTGATTTCGTTAGTCGTCAGTGAAGACACCCCGATTTCGGCTCCGGTAGCAAATAACTCTTCAGCCCGGTCAATCACCCGATTGGCTTCTGAGAAAGGCGTATCCTTATTTCCAATAATGCTGATATATTTACTCAAATCGCGGACTTTTTCTAATGCCAGCGAATCAATGGCTAGTTTACGATCCGGGCTAATCGTTTCTTGGGCCTGAGCCGAGAAAGAAATCGCTCCGATAAAAAGCGCACAAAAGTATATGGTAGAAAGTTTCATTAGTTGTATCGTTTAATAAGTTCTAGTTCTTTGATTTTTCCGTTCGCATCGAACACCATATTGTATACTTCGTTCGGGCTCTTTTTAGTATCTTTCAGGTAGTTTAAATACTTACTAATAGTAGTTGGTTCATCGTAATCAGTTTGACCTCCGCTTTGGCTAATGATAATAAGTACCGGAGTTTCGGAGGAGGCAAACATATCAATGGCACTGCGGATTTGGGAGTTGGCATCGCTATTGCCACGTGCGGTAGCTATCCGGCGAAACAGGTTGTTCAGGTCAGATTCAGAGGTAGGTCCACTGTCGGTTGCTACTGGGCGTTCCGCTTCGCGGCGAGCGGCGGCTCGTTCGTCGGCAATAATTCCTTCAGCTCGATCAATCAACGTTTGAATTTCAGCATCTTGTAAATTCATATCCTTTACCCCTTCTACCACAGCTTCTTTTTCATCAGTAGACATACTACCCTGATCGTTAATCACCGATAGTAAATCAGCTCGAGCCTTAGCAACACGCTCTAGCCGAGCCTTTTCAGCTGCTCTGGCTTCTTTCTTCGCTTTACAGCCAGTGGGCCCTATCGCTACAACGGTAAATAATAGTAGTACAATCCAGGAGTAATTCATCCGGCGAAATATAACCGACCGGGGAGGGAAGTTTATTGATTGCATAATGTGTGCTTAATTTTTATCAAATTTAGGTAAAGAAGCTAAGGTACAGGTTTAATGACTATTTCAAAAAATATACCAATTCTAATAGTCAATGAAGAACGAATGATGACTAATGATATTTTCTACTATCAGTCATTCATTCTTCATTCCGCACGGTTAGCACAAAATCGGAATCTTTTCGGACTTTTCTGATAAATAACCATTCCTGGTTACCCCATAGTATTTTTAGCTACATAAAATTACAATTTTTGATTATCTTATTCGGTCAATGTTACCCAGCTAATCATTATGATTCCAATTAATCCAGATCAAATTCCATCCGATGGGTGGCAGGGGTTTAAGCGCTACTGGCGCACAGATCTGGTAGCGGCATTGAGCGTGGCTTTGGTAGCACTTCCCTTGGGTCTGGGAATTGCGGTTGCCGCCGGTTTCCCTCCTATGTCGGGGTTAATTTCGGTGATTGTAGGCGGGTTAGTGACCACATTTATTCGGGGAAGCCACGTGGGAATTAATGGTCCGGCTAATGCCCTGATTATCGTCGCATTATCAGCGTCCGAAAACATGAGTCTGCCCGGTCAGTCGGGACTTCCTTATACCATGGCGGTTTTTGTGGTATCTGGTGGTATACAAGCTCTGATGGGTTTACTACGACTAGGCAAATTAGGTAACTTAGTTCCTACTTCTACCATTCATGGTATGTTGGCGGCTATTGGCTTTCTAATTATTAGTACTCAGGTTCATCATGCTTTGGGTATCTCGGACGCAAGTCTTTCGGAACTGCTGACTCGCCCGGAGATACTGTTGCAGGCCAATCCGTTCGTCATAACAATTACCATTGTTTGTCTGGCAATCCTAGTCTTTTATAAGGATATAGAAAACCGAACTATTAAACTGCTGCCCGCTCCTATGTGGGTACTGATCGTCGCTATTCCATTATTCTTTGGGTTTCGCTGGCTTTCTCAGGAATATTATCCAAATACTGAGCAGTTGTCTAATGAGTTTCTCATTCAGATACCAACTGATATTACCCAGGGTCTAGCTTTCCCAGACTTCTCCCGCATAAACGAACCCATATTCTGGCTAACAGTTTTTGTAGTGACGGTAGTGCTATCGCTAGAGTCATTAGTCATTTCTAAAGCGGTGGATAAGCTCGATCCTTACAAACGGAAGACGAATCTTAACAAAGATCTATTCGGAATCGGCGTAGCTACTGTAATCTCCGGTTTTTTAGGCGGATTACCCATTACGGCCGTGATCGCCCGTAGCTCCGTGAATATTACCAACGGCGCAACCACGCGGTGGTCGAATTTTATGCACGGACTCATAGTGCTGCTATTTGTGGTCGTGTTTACTAGCTTTATTCAGAAAGTCCCTCTCGCTGCTTTAGCCGCCGTCCTTTTATTCACTGGGTACATGCTTACTTCTCCTCGGGTATATAAACGAGCCTATCAGCAAGGGTGGGAGCAGTTAGCCATACTTGTCGTTACGTTAGTTGCTATTCTCTTAACCGATCTCATGTCAGGATTACTCGTGGGTATTGGTTTTACGCTACTGCTGCATTTTTTCCGAAGCGGTATGCCACTTCCTTTGTTCCTACGCTACATGCGCCGCCCCTACATTAAGGTGGTTCAGGAGAAAGAACAGTCGTACTTACTGAAAATCAAAGGAATCATCAACTTTACCAATATTCTACAGATACAGAATAAGATTAAAAAGCTAACCCCCGATGATAATGTAGTAATAGACTTCTCTCACGCCCGGGTAGTAGACTACACTGTACTGGAATACTTACACGAATACGCTGAGAAGTATAATCAGAACGGGGGCGAGTTTCATTTTACTGGGTTAGATGTGCATAAAACCTCTTCTCACCATCCGTATGCATTGCACGTATTGGAAAAGCCCAAACCCAAGTTGATACGGCTTACCCGTCGACAAGTAGAACTTAAGCAAATGGCAGCTTCTAATGAATGGGGGTACAACCCCGAGGTTGCTTGGGATATTGGTGACCTTAATCGCTTTCTGTTCTTTAAGCCGCGCCCGGTGGAGTATATGAGTAACCAAATTAGCGGCACTTATCAAAACTTAGGCGTGCAGTGGAAAATATGCGATGTTTCGCTAAAGGATGCATTTATTTCGTTTGAGACTTATCGGCTTACCGTAGAGGTTCTTTCATTACCATTTATGCTCCCTATATTTTCTTTGGAGGAAGAGTCGTTCCTGGACCGTATTTCGGTAATTGCCGCGCAGCAAGATATTGACTTTAACGAATACCGTAACTTTTCTCGAAAGTTCTTACTACAAGGTACCGACGAAGTAGGTATCCGTGAGCTATTCACCGCTAACCTTATTCATTTTCTGGAGAAGAGTGATATTTATCACCTAGAGAGCAATGGAAAGGAGTTACTCATCTTTAGGCACCTTCGGTTAGCCAGCCCTCGCGAGATTCTAAAGATGGTAGCGTACAGTAAAAACCTAGTAACCAAGCTCCACCGAAGAACTATGCCCCCTACCATTGAGACTACTCCGGACGAAGTACACTAGCCAAATTAGCCTGAGTAGCCCGGTAGGCTAGCCAGCCTACAGTAACCCAAGCCAGTAACATAGCTCCTAACCCGGCTAGTACGAAGGGGAGCACGCTTACTTCTATCCGAAAAGCAAATTGCGTAAGCCACGACTGCATTAGAAAGTACACGATCGGGGCGGCCAGCCCAAAGGCAATTAATACTAGCTTAGTAAAATCCTTCGATAGCAATAATACTAAGCTGCCGGTAGAAGCCCCCATTGTTTTTCGTACGCCAATTTCTTTAGTACGCTGTTGTGCCGAATAGGCTGCCAACCCAAGTAGCCCTAAACCGGCGACGATGATAGTTATTACCGAAAATACGGTGAAGACTCGGCTTAGTCGCTGTTCAGCCCGGAAAGCGTGGTCAAACTCTTCATCTAAAAAGGTATATTCAAAGGGTACACCAGGAGCATACTTCTGCCATGCGACTTCAACCTGCTCTAATACTTCAGCAACATCACTTGGAGTGAAACGATCCAACAAGTTAAGGCCAGTCTCTGATAGGAAAATAGCCATTGGCTCAATATCGTGGTGCAGTGATCTAAAGTGGAAATCTTTCACCACTCCTAACACCTGATAAGAACCACCCTCAGTATCATCATAGCTAATTTCCGCTCCAATAGGGTCATCTATTTCTAGCGTACGCACAGCAGTTTCGTTGAGTAGTACCCCGGCAGTATCGGTACTGTACTCAGCAGAGAAGGTTCGCCCGTCTAGCAATTCTATTCCCATTGTTTCCAGGTGGTCATAATCACTAGTATACCAATACATCAGGCGTTTTACATCCTTACCCCGTTGCCAAAACATAGTTAGTTGGTACGTCTGAGGAATAACGTTGCTAACCACCGATGTTTCTACAACCACCGACTGCAGAGCAATAGCTTCCTTCATCGCAGTTCCCTGCTCACCTAACAAATCAAAGTAAGATAACGCCATCACTTGCTCTTTATTAAAGCCCAAGTCTTTATTTCGGGTGTAGTCAATCTGCTGGTAGGCCAGTACCGTACAGATAATTAGGCCAATAGACACGCTGAACTGAAAGACCACTAATATATTACGTAAAATCGTACTACCCTTTCGGACAAACCAGCCTCCCTTAAGTACTTCGGTAGGTCGAAAGCCTGATAAAAAGAACGCCGGATAACTACCGGCTAATAAGCCTACTATTAAGGTCAATAACAGTATTCCAATTAACAGCCAGCCTTCAGTAAATACTGCGTAAGCAATCTCCTTATCCGTCAGGTTATTAAAACTCGTCAAAAACAGCAGTACCCATACTACCCCCAGCAAAGAGGCAATCAGACCCATTAGTAACGACTCACCTAAAAATTGCACGATCAGCGCCGCCCGGGTTGACCCTAGAGCCTTACGTACCCCCACTTCCCGCGCCCGGCGCATGTAGCGGGCAGTAGCTAAGTTCATAAAGTTAACGCAAGCAATAAGCAGTAGAAATACGGCTACGGCTATCAATATGTACAAAGTCTTTATATCACCCCCTGTGTCAAGCTCACCAAGTAGGTCTGAATAGAGATGAATTTGCGTAATAGGTTGTAGAGAGAGTCGATACTCATTTCCTTCTTGTTGGAAGGTTTTGTAAGTATTATATTCAGCTACTTGAGCCGATACATACCTATCTCGCAAGGTTTGCAGGTTCTTTTCTACTGAAGCTACTGCTACTTCTTGTTCTAATAAAAGGTACGTATACAATTCCAGTCTCTCCCAGTTGTCATCTAAAGAATCGGGCAGGCTAGAGAAAGAAGCCAACACACTAAACGGTAGATGGGAGTACGGAGGTGGATTGGCTACCACTGCCGTTACTTTGTAGGGGGTACTATCACCTACCAGCACAAATTTTCCTATAGCCTCCTCATTGCCAAAGTATCTTTTCGCTATCTCCTGGGTAAGCACTAGGGAGTTAGGCTGTTGTAAAGCGGTAGTTGGGTCACCGGTAAGCACCTTAAAACCAAACATTTGAAGAAAAGGAGCATCTACGTATACAAACTCTTTTTGAGTTAAGGCTTTCTGTTCTATCTGTACTACTTGCCCACCTACCGGATACACTCGGGTGGTAGACTTCACTCCAGCAATGTTTTCTGAGGTGGCGGGCGCGAGAGCAGGAACAGTCATCGGGGTTTCTACCTCGTTATTGCTTATTTTTTCATAATGTGTTACCCGATAAAGACGGTCGGCAAACTCATGGAAGGTATCGTAGCGGAGTTCATCAAATACGTAAAGGGTAATCATTAGACAACTGGCAATCCCGATGCTGAGGCCAAAAACATTGAGAAATGCGTACCAGCCCTGGTTACGTAGGTTACGAATGGCTACCGATAGATAGTTTTTTAACATACTAATACCCGTTTAGCAGGATTATTCTCAGATTTCTGAATTTCTTCCTTAAGCGTTGGTGTATGCGTATTATAATACTTCTCTGGATGAGGCTTGGCGAGTTTTTAAGCCTACTGCTTAAGATGCCCGAACAAGTTCGGTAGCGACATACTAAGCATCTAGCATTATGCACTATAATATCGGATTAATGTGCAGATTTTTACAGAAAAGACTACTTTTTCTTTAGTAAAGTTTATACTCCACTGGAGTAAGAGCCTTATCAGTAGAATTGTGTATCAGATTCGTGCAATTGCATATTCTTATGGGTAAATAAGCCTACCGACGCCGTCGGTGGCTCATCGGAATGGATGGATGCTTTGCCGACGCGGGAATTAATCCATCGAAGTTATCCGACGGTCAATTTCCCGCGTCGGCAGCCTGTCGGAACCTTCCGATAGCCAGTTTCCCGTGTCGGCAGGCCGTCGGAACCCTCCGACAGTCAATTTCCCGCGTAGGCAACCTATCGGACGGATTTGATCTACGGCAAATACTGGTGGCAGACCGACGATTAAGAGCCAACGGCCTGATGCGATAGGAATTCTTACGTGTGTACTGTCTGCCGAGGGGCTTACTTTTATTCTGAACCGGGTTTCTCCAAATTTGAGGTGTAGAAATCAGAACATTAAACCATAAAGATATGATTGCATCCGCCACCCTCAGTAAATACCGCATCAAGGAGTTTACTCAGTTCATCCGCAACTCTTTAATCATTGTCAGCCAGCACGGCTCAGATAAATTACAGGTTAAAACTCAGTACAACACATTAAGTAGAGAGTGCTTACAGCTAGAGCGAGCTTATAAGCAGGAAAATATGAGCGAGACTGGCATAAAGCTAGTGGAGTTAGATACCCAACGCGATCAGGCCATTGTCTGCTTACGAATGATTAGCGAAGGCTACGTTCGGCACCCCAATGAAGCACTACAGACTGCGGGCGAGCAGGTGATAGAATGTATTAATAAGTACGGTACCCGATTATACAATTTAAACTACAGTGCTGAGACAGCCGCTCTAAAAAATGTTGTACGCGACCTTCAAACTATCCCTGCTTACGCTCAGGCAATTGAAGCTATGCATTTGGAGGAGGTAGTAAACGAGATGAAGAAGGCTAATCAGGCGTTTGAGAAAGTTTTTATTCAGCGACTAGAGGAAACGAGTAAGGAAGAACCCCAGAGCACCCGCGAGCTAGTACAAAGTACTTCAGAAGCGTATCGCACATTAGTAAAGCACGTTGAAGCTCGCGCTACGTTAGCCCCTTCAACTGAGTACACCTTGTTTATTAATCATTTCAACGAAAATATTGAGCACTTTAACCAGATTATAGAGCGCAGAAGGTTGGACAATGCCGATGAACCAGCAGTGGCCTAGATTTTTTGTAAGGACATGATTAATGATATTCCTGCATACCAAATCAATATACCTGTATTACATCTTGTTGAGCAAACAACTGAGGGGATACGCTTAGACCCAAGGCTAGGTTCAGCGTATAAAGCCGGAGGAACGCTAATATCTCCCAAATACAGCTCGCCGATATAGGAGCATAAGCTATTTTCTTTCAAACCTCGTTTAGGAAGGGCTAATGTAAGCGTAGCATCTGCCTGAATGGTAGGCTCATAGTTTTTTCCTTCGGTTAAATCAATACCGGAGGGAGTATCCAATGAAAGTACGGCTGCCTCAGACTGGTTCGCCCATTCAATCATAGCTCGGGCATTTCCTCGGGGATTACCCGAGAGGCTGTAGCCAATAATACCATCTAAAATTAGGTCAATCCCTTCAGGTAAGGTGTTTTCTTTCTCCGGCCACGCTTGCACCGACAGCCCCATGCATTGTAAGATACTGTACTGATGCTGCGGCACTTCGGTAAGCCGTTCAACATTAGTGATGTATACGTTTACTGTAGCCCCCCAGGCTGCTAAGCGGCGAGCGGCTACCATTGCTCCGCCGCCGTTGCCCCCGGTTCCGGCGAGCACCACTACTTGTTTACCCTCTAGATTATTCTCTAAAAAACGTTCCTTGGCTACTAGAGCCAGACATCGCCCGGCATTCTCCATCATCTGGATCAGTTCAATCCGGTACTGCTCAATCATCAGGCGGTCTACCTCCACCATTTGCTCGGTAGTAATGTAGGATACTTCGGTGTTTAGCGCAGGAAACGGTATAATAATGAATGACGTATTAGTGAGTAGTGACTAATGATGAATAACTACCGAACTTTACCATTTATTGGTTCATTTCTATTCATTATTAGTCATCAATCATCACGTACCGGATGCTCTAGCGAACTGCTACCGAGCCATCCGCTTGGTTCCAGCCGCTGGCTTCTATCATTTTATCAAAGATTGCGGTGTTCTCGTAGATACCCGCAAAGATTTCCGAGCCGGGTCCGTAGGCAAATACTGGGATTAAATCAGGAGTGTGGCCTCCAGTAGAGAATGTGCCTACTAAATCGTTATAGTTCTCTCCTGAAGAGAGGGCAAAGCCTCCGGTTTCGTGGTCGGCGGTTACTACTACCAAGGTATTACCATCGCGTTCTGCAAAATCAAGGGCTACTCCCAAAGTTTTATCAAAGTCTTTTACTTCTTCAATAATGTACTCAGCATCGTTGGCGTGCCCTCCCCAATCTATCTGAGAGCCTTCTACCATCAGGAAGAAGCCATCTTCATCTTGCGAAAGATAATCCAGGGCCATTTGCGTGGCTTGAGGAAGAAAGTCTCCTCGCCCATCTAGCATTCGGGGCATTCCGTCAGGAGCCAATAGAAAACCGTACTTTTCCTCCATAGAGAGGTTTGCTGGCTTCTGTAACTGAGCAGTATCTACTACAAAGCCGTGCGCTGTAAGGGTATCCAGGTAATTAACCTCGTCTTCTCTATCTACAAAAAACTGCGTGCCACCTCCCGCAAAGAAATCTACCGAAGAGGTTGTAAGTTGAGCAGCAATTTCCTCGTACCAGCCCCGAGCAGGTACGTGGGCGTAGAATGAGGCCGGAGTGGCATGTACAATAGATGAAGTAGCAATCAAGCCGCTGCTTAAATCGTCAGAAACCATTTCCAAGATGGTCGGTACTGAAGTAGAATCATCGGTAACGGCAATTGCGCCGTTGTAGGTTTTTACTCCAGCTGAAAAAGCGGTAGCTCCAGCGGCTGAGTCCGTAATTTTCTCCTGGGAAGAAGACGTCTTGATCAGACCAATGTAGGGAAATCGCTGAAAGTTGGGCTCGCCTTCGCCGTAGAAGAACCGACTGGTTACCTGGGTAACCCCCATACCATCGCCAATTAATAGAATGATGTTTTTAGGTTGAGTAGGCTCTTCCTTAGTAGCGGTAGTTGCTTCAGGTTCTTTAAGCTGGCACTGTGCTAATAATAATAGGGAAAGACCAAAGATGAAAACACGAATCATAGGGTAGCAGTATAGTTTGATCAGCAAAGATAATTTCTTTCGGCAAACTTATCGTAGAAGCGATATTTCTTTTGTGTTAAGAAATAATAAGGGGTAGAAAGGTAAAGGATAGACGGTGAAGGGTTTTTGCGCTCCCTATCTTTTACCCTCTACCATTTACCTTATACCGTCAATATTATTCATCCCGCAGTGATTCTACTGGATTGCGGGTAGCAGTACTAAAGGTTTGCGAACCTACGGTGATGCCCGCCACTAGCAGCGCGGCAACTCCGGCCAAGACAAAGCTCCAGACGCTCAACGTATCTTGGTAAGCAAAGGTATCCAACCAGTAGTTCATAACGAAATAAGCTAGCGGACAGGCAATTAGAAATGCTACCAGAATCAGTTTGGAGAAGCTTTGGGTAAGTAGCAGTAGCAACTGGCTCACCGAGGCCCCTAATACCTTACGAATACCTACCTCTTTTGCCCGTTGCTCGGCGGTATATGATGCTAAGCCAACTAAGCCTAAGGCGGCAATGAAGATGGCTAATATAGAAAAGAACTGTACAATTTGTCCCAGCCGATCCTCGGCATCGTACTGCCCTTGAAAGCGGTCGCCAATGGTGTAGTAACTGAACGGAAAGCCGGGACGAAGGAAGCTCCACTGCTCTTTCAGGTAGCTAACTGTTTCATCCATTGCGCTAGCTTGCACGCGAGCTACTAAGTTATGAACTCGACCTGCGCTATAGGGAATATGGAATATAATTGGTGATATTGATTGATGTAATGACTCAAAATGAAAATCTTCCGTCACCCCAATGATATAACCCTGCCGACCACCGTAGCTAATCTTCTTATCAATAGCCTCTTCGGGTGAATTGTACCCAATAGCTTGTGCAGCGGCAGCATTGATGATGAATGCATCAGTAGAATCGCTGGCACGTTCTATATCAAAATTGCGACCAGCGGCCAGCTTAATTCCAAAAGACTCGATAAAGTCATGACCGATATCTACGTTCGCTAAGCGAAAGTCAAGCCCTTTCATCTCTCCACCTACTTCAACCTCTCCGCCTTGCGAATCATTTAGCCTCCCAGAAGGTACTCGGCTAGAAAGCGTTACGTCTGAGATGCCGGGTTGCGCCAGTAGCTGTACTTTCAGATCATCATATCGTCCGTACATTGCTTCATCCATGGGTAGCACCAGCAGGTTTTCTTGATTGAAGCCCAGTGGCTTACTCTTTACGTAATCTAGTTGTTGTTCTACCGTAATAACCCCAATCACTAACGCAATAGAAATCACAAACTGAAGCACAACCAAACCCGATCGCAAGAGCGTATTACCCCGTTGCCCACCCCGACTGCTTCGTAAAATACGGGCAGGTTGGAAGGCTGATAAATAGAAAGCCGGATAGCTACCTGCTACAATCCCAACTGCCAGAACAATAGCTGATAGTAGCATCAGTAAAAAGGGGTTGCCGAGTATATCAAACGATAGTTGCTTATCTACGAAGTCTGTAAAGAAGGGTAAGGTTAAGGTTACCAACAGAATTCCTAAAGCTAAGGCAAACAGAGAAACTAATACTGACTCGGATAAAAATTGACCTACCAGCGAGGCTTTCTCGGCGCCCATTACCTTACGCACTCCTACTTCCTTCGCCCTACGGGTAGCCCGAGCCGTAGTCAGATTAATGAAGTTGATACAAGCAATTACTAAGATAAATAGCGCAATAATGGTATAGATATAAACGTAGGCAATATCTCCATTAGCCTCAATCTCCGAATCTAGGTGCGAGTATAAATGAATATCGGTAAGTGGCCACAATTGGAGAGCCGTATACTGCGAAGCTGACACATCGGGACCGCTGGGTAAGTGCTTATCTACGAAAGCTGGAAATTGCGCTTCTAAATCTGCTGGGTTATATCCTTCGGGTAATAGAATATACGTAGAGAAGTTGTTACTACCCCAGTTGGTATTCATATAATCTTGCCCGAAGAACTCTTCTAACAGCGTAAACGAACCTAACATAGTTGGGTGAAAGTGAGAGTTACCCGGCAGATCTTCTATTACGCCCGTTACTTTCAGGTCGGCTTCTTGCTCTAGTCTTAGCGTCTTACCAATAGGATCGTCATTACCAAAATACTTCTGTGCAGTACTCTCGGTTAACACTACGGCATTAGGCAGCGTAAGGGCTGTTTCTGGATCACCAGCAACAAAAGAAAATGTAAAGATGCCGAATACCTCCTGCTCAGCAAAGAAGAATTCGTCTTCCATTATCTGCTTGTCTTCTGCTTCATAAGTAATCAACATACCCCCATTTAGTAGACGGGCTGACTTCTGTATGATACCCGAGAAATCTTCGGCCAGCAGTGGTTCAAAAGGTGGTGCTAAGTGACCCAAGTGTAAGTTAATCTTTCCATCAGGATCGAGGAATTGCCGGGAGATGCGGTAAGTGCGGTCAGCGTTTTCGTGGTAGCGATCATAACTGAGTTCGTACTGCACAAACAGCAGAATCAGGATACAAGCGGCCATTCCCACGGCTAAACCGAGAACATTAATCAGCGTCATCTGCTTGTGACGAGCCAGATTCCGTAGGGCGATTTTGAGATAGTTTTTTAGCATAGTTTATTCAGTTAGCAATGAACAATTATTAGTTCTGTGCAACCAAACAGTAATTGCTAATAATACACTGTTCATTGCTCATTATTGAAAGTTATTCATTTCGTAACGATTTTGTCGGGTTGGACAGTGCTGCTTTTACTGTTTGAAAACTTACCGCTACTAGCGCAATCAAAACTGCTATTACTCCCGCTAAAAGGAAGACCCAACTCTGTACAGGAATACGGTAGGCAAAATCTTGTAACCAATGATCAACCGCGTACCAAGCCACCGGTACGGCAATCAGCAGAGCGACGAACACTAGTTTTACGAATTCCGAAGAAAGTAAAGCTGTAATAGATCCCACACTGGCTCCCAGCACTTTCCGAATACCGATTTCTTTAGTTCGCTGAGCGGTAGTGAAGGCTGCCAGCGCAAACAATCCCAAACAGGCTAGTAGTATAGCAACTACTGAGAAAATACTAAATATTTTTCCGGTCCGCTGCTCGGCCATATACAGTGTTTCGTATTCCTCATCTAGGAAATGGTACTCAAATGGCCGGTGAGTCACTCTTTCTTTCCAGAGGGCTTGCAGAAAAGAGAGTGTCTCCGGAATGTCGTGGCCAGACACTTTTACTAGCAAGCGGTTTACAAAGTCGGGGTTTAGAAAAATAATTAGTGGCTCAATAGGCTGATGTAAGGAAGTAAAGTGAAAGTCCTTTACCACTGCTTTTACTTCTCCGGGTGACCCCTTGAGAATTGTTTTTCCAATGGCTTCTTCGGCGGTCCATCCCAATGCTCTTACCGCAGATTCATTGAGCATGAAAGTATACCGGTAATTCTGACGGTTGTTAGATGTATCAAGCTTCTGTAGATCAGCAGGCGTAAAGTCGCTCCCTTCTAGTATTTCGATATTTATTGTAGTGAGAAAATCTAAATCCACCGGCAGCCCAGTAATTGATAAGTTCTTTTCTTTCCCGCCGCTGTTTACAGTAATACCATCCCCCCATTTGACGAAGGTCAGTGTTTCGTGTGCTCCTCCCGTCCTCACTACCTCAGGATACTGCTCAATGGCATCCTTTAAGTCTTCGTATTTAGGTCGCATAGGCCCATCTACTGGAAGTACCACAACCTGTTCCTTATCATACCCCAAGTTTTTCTGTTGGATATAAGAAAGCTGCTGTCCAATCATGATGGTGGCAATCATCAGAAAAATGGATATAGCAAACTGAAATGTGATTAGCGATCGGCGACCCCATCCTCCGGAGGATGACAATCGTACCTTAGACTTTAAAATATCGACTGCTTTTGAGTTGGATAGAATAAAAGCCGGATAGGCTCCTGAAGCCAGACTGAGCAGTAGGCAAAGCACGAATAGAGCAACAAGCAAAGAGGGTTGCCAAAGTAAGGAAGCAGTAATCTGAGTACCTGCGATCTGATTACAAAGAGGTAAAAGTTGAATAGCCAGAACCACTGCTAATAGCAAGGATAGTATAGTTAGCAGGGTGGATTCGCCTAACATCTGACCAAATAATTGTATTTTCTGGGCTCCTAATGCTTTCCTAACCCCTATTTCCGCACTGCGATTGCTAGCCTGAGCTGTAGCCAGGTTAGTATAATTAATACCAGCAATCAGCAGAATGAGTAAAGCCACGCTTCCCAGAATATACACATACACAATACTGCCGTTTGGCTCCAGGCCATCTAGCGACGAATACAAGTGTACTCTTTTTAGGGACTCCAACTGCAGAGTCATGTAATTGCCTTCACCTATCTCTAATTCACTTTCCGAAACATCCATCATGTATTCGGTGAGTTGCTGCTGAAAGCCAGTTGTTAGTTGTTCGTCGTGTAGTAAGAGGTAAGTAACATAGTTGGCGGGAAACCAATCCTCTCCGGTGGAAACTGAATGAAAAGGAGCAATGAAGTCAAACTGTATTTGGGAGTTGGGGGGAGCGTCAGCTACCACTCCAACCACTTGAAAATTCTGCCCGCTACCTACTTCTAGCAGTTTTCCTACCGGGTCTTCTGAACCGAAATACCGTTTGGCTGTACTTTCTGTGACCAGAACATTTTCTTTTCCCTGAAGTGCCGTTTGAACATTACCCTCCTTCACGGGGAAAGAAAATACTGAGAAAAAGGTAGAGTCCGCATAGAGAAAGTTTAGTTCTTCCTGCATTCTATCTTCGTAGCGAACGACTCTTGTCCTCTTATACAATCTTACGTACTTCTCAACTACTGGGAATGTGCGGGCTAATTGTGGCCCCACCTTGGTTCCCGTAATAGCCATCTGATTCTGCGTGTTCCCTACTGACAAATCCATGGCCACTCGCACAATTCGGTCAGCCTTCTCATGGAACCGATCAAAGCTGAGCTCGTAATGAGTATATAGGCCAATTAGAATACAACTGCTAATTCCAATTACCAGACTAAGCACGTTAACCGAGGTATATAGCTTGTTTTTAAGAAGTTTACGAAGAGCGATAGTTAGGTAGTTCTTTAGCATAATTCTTAGGGGTTAATGGTGAAGGGTAAAAGGTTCAAGGTGCAGACACTTTTCGTACCTTACACCGTTTACCTTCTACCCCTGAACCTTTTACTCATTACGAAGACTGTCTACCGGATTAGCCACCGCGGCTCTAATAGATTGAAAGCTGATAGTAAGCCAGGCGATGAGCAGGGCAATTCCTCCGGCAATGAGGAAGGTGCTGGCTCCTAATGAAATACGATACTCAAAATCAGCCAGCCACTGGTTCATAAGAAAATATGCTATCGGAATGGCTACTAGCAGAGCAACAAACACGAGTTTGGTAAAATCTTTAGAGAAACTAACAACCAAGCTGCTCACCGATGCGCCCATCACCTTCCGAATGCCAATTTCTTTGGTGCGCTGCTCGGCAGTGTAAGCCGCTAAGCCGAATAAGCCCAGGCAGGCAATAAATATCGCTAGAGAGCAGAAGATCGTAAAGATTGTTCCTAATTTTTGATCAGCTTCGTAGATGCTATCAAATCGCTCATTCAGAAAAGAGTATTCAAATGGTAAATCAGGTTGAAATCGATTCCACTGGTCTTCTAAAATTGCAATAGTAGCCGTTATTTGCTCGGGCTGCACGCGTAATGATAGAGCCGAGATATTGCTGCCCAAAACCATCACCATCGGCATAATCTTATGTCGCAGGGTACTATAGTGAAAATCCTCTATGACTCCTACCACCGTATACGTGTCAAAATTACCCGGCTCTTCGCTGAAATTACTTAGTCTTTGCCCCAAAGGATCGTCCTTCCCAAAGAAGTACTTTGCCGCCGCTTCGTTAATAATCATAGCGGTAGAGTCAGTGGCAAAGTCACGAGAAAAATTACGACCCGTTGTAATCTCCATTCCCATGGCTGGAACATAGTCGTAGTCTACGTAGAACCAAGGTGCTGTCGTAGTCTGATCGCTATCTGGGTTATTGTCAGGAAAGATGGCATTGCTATTATTGTTAAACGGATCAGCCGGAAGAAATCCGGTCAGCGTAGCAGCGGTTACTCCGGGTTGGCGTAGAGCTTCGTTTTTGAATGTTTCGGCCTGTTTGCCTAAGTAATAAGTGTTGTGCAATACCAATACATGTTCTTTATCGTAACCTAATTTTTTGTTACGGATGTGATTGAGTTGCTGATAAACTACGACGGTACTAGTAATTAAGGTAATAGAAATACCAAATTGTAGCACTACCAAACCATTGCGAAGCCAACGCCCGCCACTTTTACTAGCTAGCTTTCCTTTGAGTACACTCGCCGGGCGGAAGGCTGATAAGAAAAATGCCGGATAACTTCCGGCCAACAGACCAATGACTGCTACCGCCAATAGTAACAGAGGAATGAAATACCAAGTCTGGAGATAATTAATCGTTAATTGCTTCCCAGCCAGGTCATTGAAGAAGGGTATAGCTACTTCAGCGAACAGTATTGCCAGCAGCAAAGCTAAGAAGCTAACCAACAGCGCTTCAGCCAGAAACTGCGTAATGATTTGTTTACGTACTGAGCCTAAGGTTTTACGAATACCTACTTCTTTGGCTCGTCCGGCGGAGCGAGCGGTAGAGAGATTCATAAAGTTGAAACAGGCAATGAGTAGTACAAACAAAGCAATCGCTGAGAAGATATAAACGTAGCGAATGTCACCGTTCGCTTCAATTTCGTGTTCTAAATCTGAGTACAGATGAATATCCGTAAGTGGTTGCAGCAAATAGTTAAAGTAGTTGCCTGAGGCTAAAAAATCCTCGTAGCTAGCGTTAGCGTATTGCTCAAGTTGCGGAGCGCCGTAAGTCTCAAACGTTTCGTTGAGTTTTGTCTCTACATCAGCCATGTTGGCATCTTCCCGCAGTAATAGGTAGGTATAATAATTATTGCTCAACCATATCTCAGACTGGCTATCCTTTAGCGAAACCATCGACAGGAACACATTGAAGTGAAAGTGCGAGTTGGTAGGAATTTCCTCAAAAATGCCTGTAATCTTGTAGGGTTTTTTATCTCTGCCCAGCAGCAGTGTTTCTCCCAGAGGCGGGTCTTGCTCCCAATCAGCCCCAAAATATTTTTCAACCGAAGTCTCACAAAGCACCAGCGAGTTCATTTCAGTCAGAGCCTTTTCCGGATTTCCGTATAGTAGCGGAATATCAAAAACGGCAAATAGCGTAGAATCCGCATACGTAACATCCTCTTCTTGGTACGCTCGGTCGTCGCGGACCTACCGGTTGACGCCTTGGGCTCGGAAGCGCACTGCATTCTCTACTTCAGGGTAAGTCTCGGCCATCGTGCGCGCCAGTGGAGCTGCCGCTATCGGAAAATCACCACTTTGCCCACCTAGGCTGTACGATAGTCGTGCTCGGTAAATCTGGTCAGCATTGCTATGGTAGCGATCGTAGCTAATCTCGTCTAACACAAACAGGGTAATAAGCAAACATGCCGCCAAGCCAATAGCTAACCCTAACACATTAATAACTGAGTAAAACCGCTGCTTTAGCAGATTACGAAAAGCAATTTTAAGGTAGTTCTTTAGCATAATTTCTACAATGAACAATGTGTAATGAACAATGCCTCTGTGGCGCGGTGCAATTAAGAAAAAAGGTTCTCTTGGCCTCTTTCGATCTAATTGTTAACTGTTCATTGTACATTGCTAATTGAAATACTGTGCCAGACGGAAATTCTGGGTTCATAGCGAAAAATAGCCTGTTTTCACTAAGCCCACTGTTCGAATACGGACATATTTGTACGAGGGCGTACATCATCTGGTCATTGGTGGGCACAAAAAAAGCCCGATCAATTTTCTGATCGGGCTTTGCTTAAAGAAATCTATTGTTTATAACGACTAGTAGTTATTCACTTCCTTGTAGTAAGAATAATCCGCATTATACAATGCAAGGGTATAACTGCCGGGTCGTAGCTTTTTCAGATTAACTTTTTTGTTGTAGTCTTGTAAACCAAGTACCTCTTCGGAGTAAAGCACTTCACCACTGTTATCTAAAACTACCAGCTTTAGTGGTGCGTCGGCTATATTTTTAAAAGCAATGTGTACGGAAGCACGATCTGACCGAGGCTGTATCATAATCGGTGCAAAAGATCGGTAGATCTCACTTTTGTCTTCCCGAACACTACCATCTAATCCCACAATAAAAGGTTTACGTACTTTACCCGTTTTGCTTTCTAGCACTAAAGTATATTTGCCAGGCTTCATTTGAGAAAAATTGTAGCGTTTAGCGTGTTGCTCTCCGCTGCTAACCGCTTCCTCGTATACTGCTTTATTTGCTTTATCCAGCACTTTAATACTCGCGGGAGCATTTGCGGCAATATTCCAATCTCGAACTACAACAATAGCGTGTTGCCCACTTAGCGAAATCGAAACATCAGCTTCGTTATTTTCTGGGCTATTACTGGCAAACGCTCCCAGACTCAAACATCCTACCATAAATGTTAGAGCTAATTTCTTCACTGTCATCATTTTTTTCTTCATCTCTTCAGAAGTATTTCATTTAAAATTTGATGCTGCAAAATTATGATTATTTACATTTACTATGTAATTAAACACATTCAATCTCACGCCTATTATTACGTGCGATGGGGTGTTTAATATTCCCGTTTTATACACTAATGCCTTAAAAATTTACACCTTAATGCCAATCAGATTTCCGGGAGATTCAAGATCGGTTTGCCTATAAAAATGGCTATAACATTCTGTATAGCGAATAGCTAATTGTAAGCACTGTTGGGAAATTGAAAATGGACAAGAAACCTTTCATATTACTATCACTCAGAATAATACATTTCCTCAGAAATTTTTTGGGTAGAATTCTCTTGTAACTGAGTTGAGCGATGCTGTATAATACACCCGTCATAGTGAGGAGTCTAGCAAATACCAATAATGGGTTTTTGTATAGATGTACCTATCGCTGTACAAAGGCGTACGCTAATTGTCACAATTTTTCTTAAGCAGTTTAGCTATCTCCCATCATATTTTTCTATTTTATCCGCTCATTTATACTCTATTTCCAATCACCTATGTACCGAAGCCTACTTATTTCTCTATTCCTTTTCCTCACGGCATACACTGCTTGGAGTCAATACCCACATCAAGATATTAATGAAGAACTGCTCACGCGGGCGTGGTCGGCTCAGTGGATTGCCCACCCTGAGGTGAGTTTGCAAGAATACAGCGTACAACACTTTCGTAATACATTTTCGCTGGAGGACGCTCCCGAAGAGTTTGTGATTCATGTATCGGCGGATAACCGCTACCAATTTTTTGTGAACGGAAAACTGCTGGGGCGAGGGCCAGCCCGAGGCGACCTGCTCCACTACCGCTTTGAGTCGTATAACATTGCGGACCTGCTTCAGGCGGGCGAGAACGTATTAGCTGCAGTCGTCTGGAACTTTGCCGAAGATGCACCGGTGGCTCAGCACACCTACCGAACGGGTTTAATTGTACAGGGAAATAAAGAAGCCGAAGCTATCGTGAATACCAACCCTGAACAGTGGCAGG
>CAKZPJ010000208.1 GCA_937138955.1 uncultured Flammeovirgaceae bacterium
GTTACTCCGACATTGGCTGCTACGGCGGCGAGGTTCGTACTCCTACCTTAGACCGACTGGCGGCTAACGGATTGCGGTTTTCCCAGTTTTACAATACCGCCCGTTGCTGTCCGACCCGGGCCAGCTTGCTCACCGGTTTGTACCCGCACCAAGCCGGAGTAGGGCGCATGACCGGCGATAAAGGCACTCCCGGCTATAGGGGCGATTTGAACAAGCACTCGGTGACTATTGCCGAAGTGCTGAAGCAGACTGGTTATCAAACCTTTATGAGTGGCAAGTGGCACATCACTAAGCATATGGGGCAGTGGACGGGCGATAGCCTGCGGATGTCTACCCACAATTGGCCTCGGCAGCGCGGTTTTGAGCAATTTTACGGTACCATTTTAGGGGCGGGAAGCTTCTACGATCCAATTACCCTCACCGAAGGTAATACCCCGATAGATCTACAGGACACTAATTACTATTACACCGATGCTATTTCGGAGAAGGCCGTAGAGTACATTCAAGAAGCCGACGCAAATACTCCTTTCTTCGGCTATATCGCCTATACCGCCCCTCACTGGCCATTACACGCGCTGCCGGAAGATATTGCCCGCTATGAAGGTCGCTACGATATTGGCTGGGACAGCTTGCGACAGGAACGATTGCAGCGGATGCGCGAAATGGATGTGATTGATGCCAACTGGCTGCTTACCAAGCGCGATGAGCAGGTTCCGATTTGGGTAGAAGCTGAAAATAAAAACTGGCAAGCCCGTCGCATGGAAGTATACGCTGCCCAGATTGACCGTATGGATCAGGGCATTAGCAGAATTGTGCAGACCCTGGAAGAAAAAGGTGTGCTGGAAAACACGCTAATTTTCTTTTTGGCCGATAACGGCGGTTGTGCCGAAGAGCTTTCGGAAGGTTGGGGTAAGCAACTCTTTATTCCAGAAAAAACAATCAAGGGAGAATCAGTAGCACTGGGAAACGACCGTACTGATTTGATGCCCGGCCCAGAGAATACCTACCAAAGCTACGGAGTTCCCTGGGCTAATACTTCCAACACGCCGTTTCGTCTGTATAAGCACTACGTGCACGAAGGTGGCATTTCTACCCCGCTGGTAGTTCACTGGCCGAAAGGCATTTCAGCGAGCGGAGAATGGCGGCGCAGCCCCGGTCACTTAATCGATATTATGGCTACCTGCGTAGATGTAGCAAAAGCAGATTATCCTCAAGAAGTTGATGGTAACAACATTTACCCAATGGAAGGAGTTAGTCTGACAAACGCTTTTGGCGAGGATACGCTAGCGCGCGAAGCCATCTACTTTGAGCACGAAGGTAACCGAGCCGTCCGACGTGGTTCCTGGAAACTTGTCGCCCAAGGTCGCGAAGGCCCCTGGGAATTATACGATATGAACCACGACCGTAGCGAAACCAACAACCTAGCCGAAGAAAAACCCGACCTAGTACAAGAATTAGCCACCTTATGGCAACAATGGGCCACCCGAGCCCACGTACTCCCCTGGCCTAGTTGACTTCCTCTACTAAATCAAGCATAAAAACAGAAGTTTTATGCTATTTCTGGAAATAGCACGCTAGGTGCGTTGGCTGGAAAGTTCAGCGGGGTGTGCGTGGACTTTGTGCGAGGAAGCTTTGAACTTTCTTGACTTTTTTGGCGGCAGCCGCGCTGTTCTTTTTTTTGTCAAGAAAAAAATGAACAAATCAACTAGATTGCGACTGAAGTCACGTATCTATTTGGATACAAAAGAGCCAATAAATACCTAATGAATATATCATATACTATGCGAAAATACTTCCTACTACCTATACTCATATTCACAACCCTATTCGCTTGCCAACCAGCAGCCGAAGAAAACACCGAAACCAATAAACCAACTTTACCCAACATCGTCTTCATTCTCGCCGATGACATGGGCTACGGTGACCCGGGCAGTTACAATTCCGAATCAAAAATACCCACTCCCAACATTGACCAAATCGCTCAAAATGGAGTGCGGTTTACCGATGCTCACTCCCCCGGTCCCTGGTGCGTACCATCCCGCTACGGACTGATTACCGGACTGTATCCTTACCGCACCCAGCTTAACTGGCGCGAACGAGCCCTCATTGATCCTAACCAGCGCACTATTGCTGAACTACTAAAGGAGCACGGCTACCGTACTGGAATGGTCGGAAAGTGGCACCTAGGTTTTGATAATATTGACTGGAGTAATATTCCGGCTGGCCAGGAATTCCAAGGCGGGCCGACCGATCACGGATTTGATGAGTTCTTCGGAATGCACGCTTCGTTGGATATTCCCCCTTACTTTTATATCGAGGGTAACCGAGCGGTAGAAATTCCTTCTGATACAGTAGCCGACAATCAAAGTGAAGATGCTACCACTACTATTTCGGGAGCTTTCTGGCGGGGAGGTGATATGGCTCCTAGCTTTAGCCACGAGGAAGTATTACCTAAGTTTACCGAACGGGCTGTTTCGTTTTTAGAGCAGCAGTCGGCAGAGCAGCCTTTCTTTTTATACGTTGCTCTCACTGCGCCCCACACTCCCTGGGTACCTACCCTAGAATTTGCCGGGACCACTTCAGTGGGCGAATACGGCGATTTCACCAAACAAGTAGATCATACTGTGGGAACCATAGTCAGTACGCTAGATTCTCTAGGCTATGATGAAAATACCCTGCTTATTTTCACCAGCGACAATGGTCCCGTTTGGTTTCCTGAAGATGTAGAAAAATTTGATCACCGTAGTACTGCTGCGTTGCGGGGGATGAAGATAGACCATTGGGAGGGTGGGCACCGAATTCCGTTTGTAGCCCAGTGGCCTAGAGAAATTCCCGCCGGAGCGGTACGAGATGATTTGATGGGCTTTACTGACATGTACGCCACGCTGGCTGCCGTAGTAGGCGATACCGCTGCCTCTGATGACAAAGATAGTTACAACCTGCTTCCGGCATTTCTCAACGAGTCGGTAGTTGAGCCAATCCGTAATGAGTTGATTATTGGCGAGCGGGTAGCCCGGCAGGGTAGTTGGAAGTTTATTCGCGACGGAGGTGCGGGCGGCCTAGGAAGAAGCTACGGTTACCAGGGGCAAGAACCAGTTCCCCCGGTGAACGAATTATACAACCTAGCCGAAGACTTATCCGAAACTAATAATTTAGCGGAAGATCAGCCGGAGAAGATGGAAGAACTTAATGCACTGTTGCCTGTGGTTCAGGAGTAGTTAGTTCGTATTTTTTCTGTAACAAAGCTAACATCTTATTGAGCGGATAACGATCATTGGTAAAGTACTGGGTAGTCATTCCGTCTAGGGTGGCGTAGAGCAGAATTGCTTCCGGTAGGGCTTTGGTGTATCCTCGCTGTTGGAGTAAAACGGCCAGATCACCGATAATAAAATTATTTAGTTCATCAAAGTGAGTACCTAATTGTTGAGTAAGCGAAGACTGTAATCGCAAGGCCCGAAGTAGTAACCAATAATCTCGATGCTTTTCCAGTATAGTAAAATAGCGTACCAGCCACTGCTGCAGATTCTTTACTGAATGATTAGACCAGTCTTGTTCAATCTGTTCAACTCCCGCCGCGACAATGGCTATCAGCAGTGCTTCCTTATTTTTGAAGTAGTTATAAGTTAATCCTAGCGAGATGTCAGCGCGACTCGCAATATCCCGCATGGAGGTTTGATCGTAGCCCTTTTGACTAAATAAAGAAAGGGCCGTATGAAAAATTTGCTTATGACGGGCGGAAGTTTCCATGTGTAATTGAACTATAGTTCAGGTAAGGATAGATAATTGCCCCCGTAATCTCAAGGCAAATCCTGTATTTTTTCAATAAAAAGTAAAAATAATGAAGTAGGGTGAACAAGTTTTGAGCAAGTTAACGTTACTTGCTCGAACTAGCTAAAATCAATTATGCGCTCACTAATTATTGCCGTAGATTTCGATGGGACTGTTGTAGAGGATGCGTATCCGCGTATTGGTAAGCCCCAACTCTTTGCATTTGAGACCCTGAAAGCTTTGAAACAGGAACGCCATCGGCTCATTTTGTGGACGTGCCGAAAGGGAGACCGCTTGCAGGAGGCAGTAAAATTCTGCCAAGATAACGGAGTAGAGTTCTACGCTGTGAACAGTAATTTTCCGGATGAACCGCTTACCTCTGATGATAGCCCTAAAATTGTAGCTGACTTGTATATTGATGACCGTAACTTGGGAGGCTTCCCCGGCTGGGATCAGGTATGGAGAACGTTGAAGCCTGACGATGAACTGCCTGAGGGAGACATACGATCTAAAGGATTGCTTCAGCGAATTTTTGGCTAGAACGCTTCGGCAATATTGATATAAAAGTTAGTGGTTCCTTTTCCTACCGCAAAATCTAGCCGAACGTTTAAGTTCTCTTCGGGTATAAGCGCGTAGCGCAACCCTGCACCCACCGAAGGCTTCAAGTCTGGTAGAGAAAACTCATTAAACTTGGAAGCTACGTCTCCAAAACCAATAAAGCCCACTGCTCCAAAGTTCTCCCAAATATGCCAACGGTACTCGGCCTGAGCTGCTAGTAAGTTATTATCGCGGTAACGACCTTCGTAGTAGCCCCGCATAATCATGTCGCCTCCTAGCGTAGCTAGTTCAATGAACGGGGTTTCTCCCTGGCTGAAGTAACCATACAACTGCATGGCCACCACGTCATTACGGCGAACGAAGGGTTTCCAGTAATTGCGTACATCCAGCACGCCTACTGAGTAGTTAAAGTCACTCCCCAACGCCGTGCGGTGAAAACGCTGGCGAAATTCCGCCAACATTCCCGAAGTAGTGTTTAATACGTTGTTTCTATTATCCAGCATTATCCCTACATCAAAACCCACGGCCCGGTAGGGTTCGGTACCCAGGGGTACCTCCGATGATAGTGTTCCATTAGGATCAAGATCAATATTGTAAGTGTCGGTGGCGCGAAAACCCAAACCAGCGTACAATTGTTGGTATACTCGGCGGTAGGTTAGGTGTTCTATCCCTAATTCAGTGTAAGAGAAAAGCTCTTCATTGACTTTCGGACTAGCA
>CAKZPJ010000209.1 GCA_937138955.1 uncultured Flammeovirgaceae bacterium
CTGCTATACTTACCGGACAGTAAATTTATCGACTTGAAGAAGGGGGGCTACTGTTTGGTGGCTTGCCGAACAGATTTCAGATTTTCACCGAACTGTTAAAACAGAACGGATACGAAACTGCCCTAACTGGTAAGGGCTACGGGCCAGCCAACCAGAAGAAGGAAGCATACTGGAATCAGCCCATCGGAAAGCAGTACGACCAATTAAAAACTTCCTCGCCAGGTGGCATCTCTGCCAATGACTACGCGGCAAATTTTGCCCAGTTCTTTCAGCAAAGAAACTCAAAACAGCCCTTTTTCTTTTGGTACGGCGGCTATGAACCGCACCGATCTTACAAGCAGGGGATTGGAGCAGAAAATGGTAAAGACCTTGTCAAGATAGAAGTGCCTGGTTTCCTGCCGGATAACGAAGTGGTGCGAAGCGACCTAGCCGATTATTACTACGAAATAGAATGGTTCGATAGCCATTTAGGGCAAATGATAACCTTATTGGAAGAGGCTGGCGAGCTGGACAATACCATTATTATAGTAACGGCTGATAACGGAATGCCCTTTCCTCATGCTAAAACCACGGGCTACAACTACGGAACGCATATGCCGCTGGCTATTTGTTGGGGAAACAAGATTGAACCCGGACGTAAAGTAGCCGACTTTATTAGTTTTACTGATTTCGCCCCAACCCTGCTGGAAGCCGCCAGAGTTCAGGCACCGGAAGAGATGACAGGCAGTAGCTTTATGGACGTATTGCTGTCGGACAAAAGCGGCCAAGTAGACTCCAGCCGAAACCGAGTTTTTACTGCGCTGGAGCGACATACCTACTGCCGTCCCGGAGGTGTACCCTACCCAATTCGAACCATCCAGAAAGGTGACTGGCTGTATATCCACAATTTTGAACCGGACCGCTGGCCAGCCGGGAATCCTGATTTTGACTCACCCCACCAAGGTATTTACGGAGATATTGATACCGGCCCCACCCGTGAATTTATGATAGCGCAGAACGATGAACCGAATATTGCTCCACTATTTGAGCTTTCATTTGGTAAGCGATCTGCCGAGGAACTATATAACCTCAGTGAAGACCCATTTGAACTGAACAATCTGGCAAACCAATCGGCACTAACCGGATTGAAAGATTCGCTAAAAACTGAATTGCTCGATTATCTCCGAAGCACAAATGATCCCAGAATTTCAGGAGCTTCGCCTTGGGATAATTATCCTTACTATTACTCAGGTTATGAGATCAGACATTTGAACCCTGTAGATGAGAGAGATCAGATTGACTGATAGCTTTGTCGAACCGACTTTGTATTACTAATTTTTCAGTACCGTACAACTTAGATTATAATTAGGTTATGAAAGAAAAGAATAGCTCACGCCGAACCTTCCTCCAACAACTTAGCCTTAGCTCCTCGCTACTATTAGCCAATAATCCGAGTGGCTATCAATTAGGTTCAAACCTAGCCGATGAGTTATACCCTACGCTAGATTCTTTCCAAAATGAAGATGGTGACTACCTCATCAGAATTGGAGTGCGCTGTAAGCAGTTATTATCCAGCGGTATTCCCGCTAAAGTTCGCGTTAAAAACGGGAAGCTTCGCCGAGCTAAATCATACTTTATGGAAGTAGAGCAGTGGAATTTGAAGGCAAACAGCCTTTCTTGGCAGATGCCGGGTTTAACGGCCTACCCTTACACTGTAGTATGCTGGATAACTCCAGATGGGACGAGCCCAGAGCTAAGTATTCAGATTGATAAAAAAACTACTATTTCTCTAACCGAGCTATTTGCTCAGCAAGGGCTGGAATACGCTACTGACGCGATGGAGGTATCAGTAGGTCTATTGGGCACGCAAGAGATTGGCACCGTTGATCAGTCTTTTTTTACTACTTCATCTGAAAGTAACGAATTTCAGTTTGCCGTAATGGCTGATCCGCAAGGAGGCGATGCCCAGGATATGACAAACGGCAGCATTACCCGAATGAAAATTCACAATGCGTTCATAGAGAATAGTGTATCCTTGGTTTCGCTACTAAAAAACCCTGCTTTCTGTCTGGTACTGGGTGATATTGTGGATAGTCAGGGCCAGGAAACTAATTTCGAGCAGATGCTAGCTTACTTTAAACAAGCGGATATTCCTTGGCTATATAGTGTGGGTAATCACGAAACTAAGTACCGACTTACCTTTGGAGCCGACTACGATCTTTCGGGATTCAGTAATTATCTGGATGCCCAAAAGAAAATTAATGGAATGGATAAGCTACTGTATTCCTTCAATTTAGGAAAGTGGCATTTTATCGTTTGGCCTGATCCGTTACGAAAAAACTTTTGGGAAACGCACCCGCATTACTTTGACTGGCTAGAACATGATCTGGCGCAGCACCAAGGTAAGCCTACCTTCTTTTTACAACATATTCCGGCGCACCCCATTGGAATTGACCCATTGGTGAGCTACGTTGAATCAGTGGAGGTGAAGCGCACCTTACTTAATATATTAGCCAAACACGGTAACGTGAAATACGTACTCAGCGGCCACGTACACATTCCCCTCAAAGCCTCCCTGAAAACAGCGGTCACTTACCGGGGGATGAACTTTATCAACCTTCCGGCTGCGGGTTTTCGTCCCCGAGGATTTGGCGAAGAAGATATTACTGGTGGGCCAGTACAGGGAATCGCCGTAGCGAGTATAGACGATGAACAAGCAGAGGTAAATTTTCATACTGTAACAGATGAAATATATAATTACCCTACTACCTTTCGTGAGTTCTCCCCAGAAAACTATCCACTTTGGTTGAATCATAAGTGGGAACTTAACGCTAGTGACAATATTCAAAATGGTGACTTTGCGGAAGGACTGAAGAGCTGGCACCGCCGCTTTGTTTACGAAGAAGATGAGAATCCTTCTAGTATTTGTGAAGCTCGTTCCTGGCAGAATCAATCAGCTTTATACCTTTTCTCGGCCAGCCGGGGCTACCGGGTGCCGGGGCAAGATCGCCTACCGCAAACGATTAACCAAGTATGTCAGGCTATTTCAGTAAACTCAGAACAGCAACCGATTTTATCATTCCAGTACCAGTTAGCTAACGAAAACTCTCAGCCAGACGAATGGGTGGGAGCTTTTATCTGGGTAGAAGGATTTAAACGAGATTTAAAAAAACTAAATCAGGTGTATGCCATTGGTAAAGCCTACGGCAACCTGCGCGATAACCACCGAGGGATTCACCCCCCACCTACCAGCTTTTTCAAGCTTCCAACAACCTTGGAGCCAAATAATGTGCAATTGAATATTGCCCGGAATCACGAAGAAGCTCAGAAAAGTAAATTTTCCTCTCTTGGCCTAGACAAATTAATCATAAACTTGGGTATCTGGACAGCTAATGAAAAGCCCAGCCAGCGAATGGGTATCTATTTTACCGATTTCCGCCTGAATGAACGTGATGATAGCAACTCTCTAGCGACCATGAATTCTGAGAATATTTGGCGTAAAGGCATTGATCACATTGCCGGAGAGCATGTCAACGTAAAAGAACGCTATGTTCCACCGGAGCGAAGCTAGAGTGACGGACGGCGGATGAGATAGAAAGGGTTACGAACCTTTTCATTACGCTTTTCCAGAATAAGTTGGGCGGCGGTTTCTCCCATCTTCTGAAAGTCAGTAGAAATTACGGCAATGCCATCGTGCAGCACTTCCTTCAGCGGCGTATCATTATACGAAATGATGCCTACATCCTGCCCTACTGCTAATTGATTGTTCTTGCAATACTTGATGATATCCACCAAATCGTCGTCTTCTACTACCAAATATAAATCTTTTGGCCGCACCCAGGTTGGGTCAAATACGTTAGTAATGCAGTAGTCGAAGTGGTATTCAGTGCAGAAGCGTTTGAAACTGGTGATTAACTCAGGTCGGTGCTGGTTGCCATCAGGGAAAATAAAATACAGTTTTTCATATTTATTGATCGCATCTAGTGCCGAGATCAAAACTTGGCGGGTATCTTCTTCAAAATTTTCGCAAACAGCTTTGTACTTACCCGCTAAATCGTCTACATCCTTATCAATTAATATTAGCTTATCGCTGGGAATTTTTTCTATAATTTTTTGAGTCTTATCAGAAAAATCTTTAAAGCAAGGAATGATAGCGTAGTAACTAAACTTACCCAGATTTTCGTTAATAATTCGCTCTAGCTTTTCGGTGCTGTAGTGATGCACAAACGTTTCTACTATCGCTTCTTCACCCAATGTTTCCACAAAAGCACTCACAATTTTTTTCTTATGGGTGCTAATCTTATTAATTGCTAACAGCACACGAAGTTGCCCGGTAGGCTCAATGGTATTGACATAATAACCTTTGCCCGGCACCGAAACCAAGATTCCTTCTTCCCTCAGTTTATTATAGGCTTTTTCTACCGTATCCCGCGATAAGTAAAAGTCTTCACTGGTTTCATTAATTGAAGGTATCCGTTCGCCTTGTTTAAAAATCCCCAGTTCAATATCAGACTTAATTAAATTAATTACCTGCTGATACTTTGGAATATGGGAATCGCCGAAGATGATTGATTCACCAGAAGAACTCATGCTAATGTTGTTTTTGTAGGATCGTGTGGATCAAAATACAGATTATTGTCACAATCTCTTGGCTAAAAAAGAAAAAAGCCTGAATAAATCAGGCTTTAGGTAATTCAATTTGCTCTCCTGCTTTGTTATAGAAATGATATTCCATCATTCCTAAGGAAGAATCTTTTTCCAGATGAATCCACTTTTTGTGCTTAAAGAACCAATCTACTCGCTTGGAGATTAGTCCATTGGTAAAATACGCGTGTAAATACGGATGTAGCGCAATAGTTAAACTCTTTTCGTTTTGTTTACCAAGTAGATAATCGACATCGCGCTCTACTTGATCCGCAATCAGTATAGAAGGGGTAACTTTACCAGTGCCACCGCAGGTTGGGCAAATTTCTTTAGTAACAATATTCAGTTCCGGACGCACCCGCTGCCGAGTAATTTGCATCAAACCAAACTTGGTTAGTGGCAAGATGGTGTGCTTCGCCCGATCAGTCTTCATCTCTTCGCGCATCGTCTGATATACAGCTTTCTTATTTTCAGAACTCCGCATATCAATAAAGTCGACCACGATAATACCGCCCATGTCGCGTAGCCGAAGTTGACGAGCAATTTCTCCTACGGCCTGTTTGTTTACACTAAGAGCCGTTGTTTCTTGGTCTTTTTCCGAATTCGATTTATTTCCACTGTTTACGTCGATGACGTGTAGGGCTTCGGTATGTTCAATAATCAGATAACCACCACCTGGCACCGTTACCGACTGCCCAAATAGTGATTTTAGCTGCTTCTCAATGCCATAATTTTCGAAAAGCTTGATTTTGCCGTGGTAGTGCTTAACAATTTTCTCTTTCTTCGGGGCAATTGTCTGAATATAAGATTTTACCTCTGAAAAGATTTCATCATCATCAGTAACAATACTATCGAATGATTCATTGAGAACATCACGCAATAGAGAAGAGGCTCGGCCAACTTCCCCGATGATTTTCTCCCGGGGTTTAGCGTTTTGTAGCCTCTTCATACCTTCTTGCCAGGTTTCTACTAGGTTGCGAAGGTCACGGTCTAGTTCGGCTACCTCTTTACCTGAGGCTACTGTTCGAATAATTACTCCAAAACCCTCGGGCTTAATAGAAGAGACTAAACGGCTCAACCGCTTTCTCTCGTTCTTATCGGTAATCTTTTTTGATATATTTACTACGCTCGAGAAGGGAACTAAAATGAGGTACCTTCCGGCCATAGACAACTCGCAGGATAATCGTGGCCCTTTAGTTGAGATAGGTTCCTTGACAATTTGTACCAGTACAGATTGATTGCGATTCAATACCTGATTGATTTTTCCGTGCTTATCAATATCAGGTTCGGCATCCACCTTACCAAGATGTTGCCCATTATTTTTTTTCGCAAGTACATTCCGAACGTGTTTGTTTAACGTTCGAATTTGGGGTCCTAAGTCCAGGTAGTGCAGGAAGGCGTCTTTCTCGTAGCCAACGTCAATAAACGCAGCGTTCAGTCCTGGCACCACCTTACGGACAGTTCCCAAATAGATGTCACCAACCGTAAATTTGTTGGTATCAACTTCCTGATGAAATTCTACAAGGCTCTTATCTCGTAAAAGTGCTATACGGCATCCTTCTTGAGTTGAATTTATAACTAATTCATTGCTCAAGGGATTAATATTTAAAGGTGTGGCATTCTACTACAACACAGAAAGTGATTAGATTAATCAAGTAGTAATATGCAAAATAAAAATAAAGGGTAGGTTAACGCAAAAAAAGCGGCGTTTTCCTACCCAGCAAAGAATCTTGTATTACTTCTTCTTGTGACGATTCTTTCTTAAACGCTTTTTGCGCTTATGCGTAGCAATCTTATGTCTTTTACGTTTTTTTCCACAAGGCATATTCTTAATGTTTTAGTGAAACAAATAATTTTATAACTTCTTTTTATTAATGTTCTAAGTTCTAACCCTCTAAACTTAGATAGCTAATCTCAAATACTTTAACGCATTTTTGTGCGATTAAATTCTCTCCAAGTAATTATCTACGTTAGCAATCACCTCTGGGTCATCGCTAATAGTTTTAACGTGTTCAAATTGCTGGCGGGATTTTTCCTCCTCACCGGCTTCTAAATAACTTACTCCTAGCAAAAACTGCGCTTGCAGGTTATCAGGATTAATTTCTTTTACTTTCTCAAACCGCTCTACTGCCTTCTCATATTGCCCTGACTGCCTTGACAATAATCCTAAGTTATAGGTAGCCAGTTCGTGATTTTCATTCGTCTCTACTATTTCACGTAGCATTCTAATACCCGCCATTGGGTTTGATGAACCTATATACGTCATTGCTGATTTAGCTTTAGCATCTAAGTTACTTGGTTCTTCTTCTAATACCTTATCGAAGTAAAAGCGAACTTTTGTGCCTAACTGCTGCCGCTGCCCATTACTAATGGCTCGCATAAAAGCCTCGTAATACATTTCTCCCGCTCTTTCTTGATCCTTCAGCTCTTCGGTTTGACTAGCGAGTACTTCAGCATAGTAAGCAGCACTATCATAGCGATCAGCTTGAATGAATAGCTTCACTAAAGAATTGGCAAAGATAGCATTTTTTTCGGCACTCTCATTGGTAAGGTACAAAGTCCGTAAGCTGTCAGCTTCTAGCTGTACGGCAGGAGCTAAAGGTGAAAGATGAACATCTTCTTCGGTTTCAGCTATAGGCATAGGAGTTTCCCCTACTGCTTGTTCATCGTTATCTACCACAATGCGAGGCAAACTAAATAAACCTACTATCGCAAGCATGGCTACTCCTACTATAATCCACTGTTTTTTAGCCATAATCTAGAGAATCTTTATACTGAGGTACGACACCTCTAGGATAGAACTACTTAGCTAGGCTCCGTTACCTTCAGCTTTTCACTCAGTTTCTCGCTGGTTTTGATTTTTTCTACAAACACCTTCGATGGTTTGAAGCTAGGCACAAAGTGTTCTTCAATAACAATAGCCGTATTTTTAGAAATATTTCGGCCTATTTTCTGAGCCCGTTTCTTATTTACGAAGCTTCCAAATCCGCGTACATAAATGTTCTCCCCTTCAGCCATCGAGTTTTTAACTACAGTAAAGAATGCCTCCACAGTGGTATAAACATCTGCTTTGTCAATACCTGTTTTGTCAGCAATCTGTTGAACTACTTCTGCTTTGGTCACGTTTTATTTAGGTTTTAGTTAAGTACTGGATTTTGGATACTACCCGAAACTAGGGAGCGTAAATTTAATGGTAAATCATAAATTAGAAAAAAAAAGAGCCAAAATCTCCCCTATCTCTAGTGCATTCTCGAAGATTCTATCTCATTATTAGCCTATTAGTTTGGAACAACCGCCTTTTGCCGAAGAAATTATTCAGTGGTACCAGAAGCATCATCGAGATTTGCCCTGGCGTCACACCCTCGATCCCTATCAAATCTGGCTATCGGAGGTTATCCTACAGCAAACCCGAGTTGTTCAGGGGTTACCTTACTACCAAAAGTTTATTGAGGCTTTTCCTACAGTATATGATCTAGCCCAGGCATCAGAACAAGAAGTTCTGCGACTTTGGCAAGGGTTAGGGTATTACTCCCGAGCGCGTAACTTGCATGCCTGCGCCAAAAGTATTATAGCCGACTACCGGGGCGAATTTCCTAAAACCTACCAAGAGCTAATGAAATTGAAGGGGGTGGGAGCTTACACAGCGGCAGCCATTGCCTCCTTTGCTTTCAATGAAACGGTGCCCGTAGTAGATGGTAATGTATATCGGGTACTTTCGCGAATATTTGGTATTTCCCCTAACGATATTTTTTCTCCAGTCATTGGTGTGATAGTTAAGTGGTT
>CAKZPJ010000210.1 GCA_937138955.1 uncultured Flammeovirgaceae bacterium
ATTCGTAAATGAATCTATCCCACTTACGGAAGTTTCGTTAAGCGAAAACATCAACTTTGTCCCTATCAATATTGGTATCGCCTTTAAACTCGGACAATAAAAATTTTAGTTAGGTAGCTGTTACGATGAAGAAAAGCTGTTCGCCTTAGTCGGACAGCTTTTTATTTTGTAGGTTGTTGGTTTACTGTATCTTTGAGTAAAGACGGTATGCTATGAAATCTATTCTTCTCTCGATAATGCTGGTTGTGGCTGTGGGTACGTCAGCTTCGGCTCAATTTGCCTTGGGTGGTCACGTAAACGCGCTCTTTCCGATAGGCGACTTTAGTAACCGGACCCAGGGTGGGTTTGGTTTTGACGTAGAAGGGCGGTTCGGAGTTGACAAAACATTGATGACCAGCGCCAGCATTGGCTACCATTCGTTTTCGCAAAATGCCGGAGCCCGACTCAATTTTACTCCTATCATGTTATCGTTGCTGTACCCTCTTAGCACTACCGACGTGAAACCTTACTTGGGAGCGGGCGTAGGGGTAAATCGGGTATCGTCGGGGCAGACGGGTCTTCGTCTTACTAATTCCTACTTTGGGGTTTCACCGGCGTTTGGCATTCAATACCGAAGCAGCGAACAGGTTTATTTCGACATCAATGTGCGCTACAACTTAACCTTGGCGAATAGTAACGATCTCTTCGATCTACTTAATCGGAATGCCGCGTATCTAGTATTCAACCTGGGAGCATTCTATACTTTTGGGCAGTAGTTAGTTACTATTCATCTTCCTGCGATACGGCGTGGGTCTCATTTTGCTCATCATTCCGATGATCTTCTTCTTCCAGTTCGTCCTTCCGCTCATCTACCGCTCGGCGATAATTAAAGGGCCGAATGATAAGCCGGGTACCCCGATCGTAGGTAAAGTAGTTCCAAACCCAGTTGCCTAGCGTGATAATTTTCTGCCGAAAGCTCACTAAAAATAGTAAGTGAACAAACATCCAGGAGAGCCAGGCGAACCATCCACCAAACTTAATATTACCCGGTAGGTCGGCCACTGCTCGGTTACGGCCAATGGTAGCCATGTAACCTTTGTTGAAGTACGAAAACGGTTTGGTTTCTTTGCCTCTTATCAGACGACTCAGATTTTTTCCCAACTGCTCGCCTTGTTGCATAGCCACTGGGGCTACCTGCGGATGCCCTTTGGGATACTCTTCATCAGTATACATTGCCGATACATCACCTACCGCAAACACGTTGTCGTAGCCCTTCATCCGGTTTATTTCGTCTACTTCGTAGCGACCTTTTTCTACGGTAGCTTTATCCAGACCGGGGATAATGACTCCTTGTACTCCCGCTGCCCAAATCAACGTCTCGCTAATCAGCTTTTCGCCATCGTTAAGCGTAACTTCGTAGCCATCGTAGTCCTCTACCATAGTGTTTAGTTTTACGATGGTATCAAAGCGCTTGGCTAAATCTTGCTCAGCTCGCTGGCCCGCTTTTTCCGACATGGTTGGCAGCAATCGATCTACTCCTTCTACCAGGTACACCTTCATTACTTTAAAATCAAGTTCGGGATAGTCGCGGGGCAGTACGTACTTCTTTAGCTCACCCAGCGCTCCAGCTAGTTCTACTCCGGTAGGGCCACCCCCCACAATTACAAAGTTCGTGAGCCGATCAATTTCTTCTTCGGAGTTGGAGGTAACCGCTTTTTCAAAGTTTTGCAGAATATGGCTACGCAGATTGAGTGCCTGCGGTACTTGCTTTAGTGGAAAGGCTAACTTCTGAATGCGCTCGTTGCCAAAGTAGT
>CAKZPJ010000211.1 GCA_937138955.1 uncultured Flammeovirgaceae bacterium
CGTTCAACTACTACGAGCTGTTCAAAAACCTGGACTTTGTGGCGGTCAACAACTACCATAGTTTTGAGGTGTACGACCGGGTGGTCAGTAACTACGACCGAGCGCGGGGCATTGGTAAGGGGATGCACTGGCTCTTTGAAACCGCCCCCAACAATTCGGGTGGAGGACGGCAGGGGCGCACATTTTTCCTACACCAGCCAGAAGGTAGCATGAAAGCCGCCATCATGATGAACTACGCCCTGGGCGGACAGGGTACGATGTTCTGGCTCTGGCGCCAGCACCGGGCGGGTCATGAGATGCCCCACGGTTCTATCATCCACGCCTGGGGTGCCCCAGCCGCCAACTTTGATGACCTTAAAGAACTAGGCAGCTACCTCAAAGCAAGCAGCGATTTCCTAACCACTCACCCGGTTACCCCCGCCAAGATGGCCATCATGTACAGCCACGATTCTGACGCTGGATTACGAATTGAAGAGTATGCTAACGGCTTGCGTTACTACCTCGACTGGACCAACCGCTTCTACTTTCCTTTTCACGATCACTACTTGCACCGTGATGTCATCAGCCCAGCAAGTGATCTCTCAAATTACGAAGTGCTGTTTATCCCGATCATGCCTATACTGCCCCAAGCTACGCGCGATCGTTTGCAAGATTGGGTAGCGCAAGGGGGCACATTGATCGTCGGCCCCATGACGGGCTACCGCAGCGAGCTGTGGACATCGTTTACCGACTATGCGATGGGTGACTTAGCCAAGTGGAGCGGTATTGACGTGACATCCCGCATTCCGGTAGGTACTCAGCGGCGTGCTGCCGAAGTCCCACTGATGCTCAACTATCATGATGATCTGGGCTGGAAGCCTACCGAGGCCGGCCTATGGTCCGAAGCCTTGACTTCTACCCAGGGCACAGTGCTGGCGCACTACCAAAGTGGTATGCACGACGGTCAGCCTGCTATCGTTGAAAATACGGTAGGTAAGGGCAAAGTGGTTCTTCTGGGTACCGACCCTGGCCGTGAGGTAATGGGCAATATGCTGCTGCACTACGCCGAAGCGAAAGGCATAGCTCCCACGCTTGGTGGTGAACCCGGCGTGCTTGCCGTGCCCCGAGGCGCAAACAATGAGGGGTTAATCTTGGTCAACCTAAACAACGCCCCGAAGAAAATAACCCTACCCAGCAAGCCCTGGCAGGATTTCCACGCAAAAGAACCACGCACCGGCGAGGTGACGCTTCAACCCTACGAAGTCCAAATCCTTCAAAAACCGTAACCCTATGAAGTATATCATCACCATTTTTTTGTGCTTAGCAGGTGTTGGGGCTGTTTTGGCACAAACCAGTAGCCACTACAACGTCAAGGATTTTGGGGCAACCGGGGATGGGCAACAGTCTGACCGCCGTGCTATCCAAGCGGCTATTGATACGGCCTTTGCCGTTGGTGGGGGGCGGGTCATCATCCCCCCGGGGCGCTACCTCAGCGGAAGCATCGTTCTGAAGAGTAACATCACCTTTGAGCTTCAGGCGGGTGCTACGTTGATAGGGAGCGGCCAGTTGGAAGACTATCAGCAGAACCCAGGGTTTGACCCCCACGGTAGCACGGTCACCCGGCGGTACCTGCTTTCTGCTATCGGTGCCAAAAATGTCACACTTTGTGGCAAGGGCACTGTTGATGGTAATGGACAGGCTTTTTGGGAACCTACTACTGATACGCTACGGTTTATCCGCGCCAAGCTAGAACGACCAGATGCTCTGCTAGAAATTGCTGATTCGGAGAATGTGACTATCCGGGACATTACGATGGTGCATTCAGCCAAATGGACGTGCCACCTGCTGCATTCGTCCAATATTATGATAGAAGGTGTCAACATCTTCAGCAATCTAATGGCCCCAAATTCTGATGGTATTGATATATCTGGCTGCCAGCAGGTACGTATTTCTAACTGCAACATCAGTACGGGCGATGATGCTATCGTCATCAAAACCTGGAAGAATGGCCAAGTGAGCGAAGACATCACCGTGATCAACTGCAACCTCATGTCACTGTGCGCGGCCCTAAAGCTAGGCACCGAATCTTACCAAGATTTTCGGCGGATTACATTTTCCAACTGTACGGTGCGCAACTCATCCCGATTGTTTGCCATCTACGTGCGCGATGGGGCGACGGTAGAAAATATCAGCATTAGCAACCTTATCGGCGATACCAACGCCCCGCTCGTACTCAACCGGCCACTACAGCTCATGATTACGCGCCGTAAAGCAGACTCGCCGCTGGGCACTATCCGCAATGTGTTTGTAGATCAACTGCTTTGCAAAACCGAAGGAAGGATACTAATGACTGCTGACCCTGGTGGCACGATAGAGAACGTGTACCTGAGCAAAATACATTTAGACTATCCGTTCATAGAAGATCCTACGCCGGTAGCCTCACAAACGCAAAGCAACCAGTATCCGCAGAACCTTCCCGAAGCCCGGGCGGCCAAGGCAGCTATGGTAGCCTATAACATCAAAAATCTCAATGTGCAACAGTTTTCTATCAACTGGCCGGGCAGTGCTATCCCTAAAAAGTGGCAGCTACCACTCAGGCTAGAGAACGGTAGCTTTAGCGCACGCCATCGCTATGACTATCAGGTGCCGAAGCAAACCGAACTATCTGCCTTTTGGGGCAGGAAGCTTACCGATGGAGAAATCTCAGCCAAGCGTTTATCAGCTTCATCGGACAAGATAGCTACTTTTGATATTGACCAATCTACTATTAAAACAAATACTATTGATGAATAATCTTTTAAAGAGCAAACTCAACTGCCTTTGCTTAATTTGTTTTATCATTGAAGCTTGCAACCCCTCTTCTGATCAACCGGCCTACGATGTCATCGTATACGGGGCAACTCCCGCGGGGATTATGACTGCGGTAACGGCGGCAGACCACAGAGCGAAGGTGCTGCTTGTTGAACCGATGAGCGTCGTGGGAGGAATGGTTACTAGCGGACTGATGACCGCAGAATCGGAACATATGATTGATCAGTGCATTACTGGTCGAGCCCGTGACTTTTATGTGCGGCTAGGCGAATACTATTACGACTCAACCTATTTTCAGACCTTCGGTAATGGTCGAGGACTAAATTTTCAGAAAGGTGAACCTGCTTTCTACTACGAATCTAAACACGCCCAGGCACTATTTAGACAAATGATTGAAGAGGCGGAAGTTGATTTGTTGATCAACGTACACTTAGTAAATACTACCACGACTGATAATCGCATTCAACAGATACAACTGAGTAGTGGACAGCTTTACACAGCTAAATACTTTGCCGACTGTAGTTACGAGGGCGATCTAATGGCGCAGACGGGTGTTTCTTATACCTTTGGCCGGGAGCCCATCAGTCAATACGAAGAGTCGCTGGCCGGTGTACGCCTGATTGACGATACGCTGTCTGCCCGTACAGTGGATAATCAAGGCAATTTACTTCCGTTTTTTAATCGCTACGATACGCTGATAACAGGCAGTGGTGACGACCGGGTAATGAACTACAATTTTCGGCCAATCATGACGAAGGTAGACAGCAACCAAGTAGCTATCTACCGCCCACAAAATTACGACTCAACCCGATTCAACTTTCTAGCAGACTATTTAATAAGCGAGCCAGAAACTAAACTGAACCAGCTAATCGGAGTGTACCCTCGGGGTAACCGCAAGTTTGAATTTAATAATCAGCAGAAGTCATTAGTTTCTTTAGGTATGTTCGGTGCCAACCGGGGCTATACCGATGGCGATTGGACTACCCGCGAACGTATCTACCAAACCCATAAAGATTGGACATTAGGATTCTTGTACTTTCTGACCAGCGACCCCCGGGTGCCTGAGTCTCTTAAAGCCGAGACCCAGGAATATGGCTACGCCGCCGACGAGTTTGTGAATAACAATCATTTTCCCTATTACCTGTACGTCCGAGAGGGGCGGCGAATGATCGGCCCGGAGGTACATACCCAACATGATGTGTTTGGCAACCGGCAGAAAAAGGAATCCGTCCTGCTAGGTTCCCACTGGGTAGATAGCCACCACGTGCAACGCATAGCCTTATCGGATAGTACCTTCACCAATGAAGGGCGTATCTGGGAAATAGCGCTGCTACCTTTTGAAGTATCGTATCGGGTGTTAACGCCTAAAAGGGAAGAATGCGAAAACCTGCTGGTACCCGTATGTGCCTCGTTTAGCCATGTTGCCTTTTGTACTTATCGTCTAGAGTCTACCTGGATGCAGGCCGGGCACGTTGCCGGAATTGCTCTATCTCTTGCTCTTGAAGATGGTATTCCTGTGCAAGACGTAGACGTGCCTCGTTTGCAGAAGATGCTTCAGAAGGAGAAAATGATTATTGAAGCCGATAGCATTCGCGATTATACCGATTACGATTGGTTAGAGGGGCATCATCGCTACGGCGACATGTATCAGCGGATGTACGAAGAATACGGAGTAGATGTAACATCACTTTAAATCAAGAGAATAGTTTTGAACGAAATAAATCTACGCGTAATGCTAATTATTGAAAGCAGATGCCAACCGACACATATAATACAGAAACCATAAAGTATACTACCGAATAATTAAAAAAACAATTTTATTGTAACGATGAAAAAAGCTAAGAATAAGATAGTAATGATATTGATGCTGGCATTCAGCATCAATGGGTTTGCCCAGGAAGATGAATTCTATCACGATCTGTACGACTCCATGCATGATAGCCCCATGCAGCAAAAGTTCAGGAAACTGGCACCCGTACCTTACGGTGTCGTATTCCTTCCCTGGGCGGGCATGACTGAGGATGATATGAGAAAACACTTTCGTATGATGAAGGAGCTGGGATTTACCAATCTCAAGCAAACGATGGGCACCAAAGCGTGGCCTCGGGAAAAAATCCTCAGTGTAGCCTTGGAGGAAGGCGTCATCCCTTTTTGGTACGGTGAAGGCGGCTGGGAAGATATTACCCCTACATTACTAAAAAAGGTGGGTCTACCCGAAGACATGGAGGTAAAAGAAGCCCGCATCCATCCCAAAATGATTGAATATCAGAATACGGTACTGGCCAAGCACCTTTCTACCTGGAAAGACCCACTGCCCGGACAGGATGATTTTAAACGCTACGACCATAAGCCCGATATGTATCTGCGTTCAACAGATTTGCCTTTGTTCAAAAAGTGGGTGCAGGAGAAGTACGAAACCGTAGAAGAGTTGTCAGCCGCATGGAACCTAGCCGAGGTGGGAATCCCGGGTGACCCGTACGAGAGTTGGGAGGCGTTTGAAGAAGATGATATCGTAAAGTATTTTCCGGATAAGGAGTACGTAATCGTTCCAAAAAACGGCCGGGAGTACGGGAAAGTAAGAGATATCCTGCGCTTCAAAGCCGATATGTACCTGGAAAATGTGAAGTTTTTCAAGCAAAACGTGTACCCCGAGCAACCCCAGCGGGCGGGGGGCGAAATGGGACTGTTTCTTCCCTTCGCCTCTCGTGCCACCGATATGGAAGGTATTGCTGAGACGATGGCCGAAAGAGGGTCTTTTTACCCGTCCATCCATTTGGCCTGGCACTACGAAGAGGTGCAATACGAGGTAGCCCGGTGCATATACATGCAGTCATCCATAGCCACCGATTGGTTCAAAGGCGGCTGGGCCTCTACCTGGGAAAGTACAGGAGGACCTCAGCAACTTTCAGGGGGCAAAGGCTGGAATATTTTGTCACAATTTGAGACACCCGGCTTCACAGTAGACGAAGGTACTATGACGCAACTACTACTCTCGTATATGGCGGGTGGTTTCAAAGGTGCTGGCTTGTGGTCTTGGAACTACCGAAATGCCGGATGGGAATC